>DATKEE010000542.1:0-9365 GCA_035544555.1 Candidatus Methylomirabilota bacterium | reverse complement strand
AGGCGACAACACCATCGCAACCGCCCGCAACACTAGGGGCATGCTGACGGCGGTGTGGGATTTGTCCGGCGAAGAACACACCTCCTACGACGCGCGCGGCCGGGTGGAGTGGGTCGTCAAGCGCATCCCCGACCCGGTGTTCTGGACCCACCGCGCCATGTCAATCTCACCCTCATGGTTGGTGAGCTACAGGACGGCTTTCGAGTATGATTCGATGGATCGATCGACCCGCCTCACATACCCCGACCTCGATCAAATCACCTACGAATACAACGAGCGAGGCGTCCTCAAGCGCATTCCCGGCGGGCCGAACGGGAATCTTCTTTCAGACCTCGCATATCTGCCATCCGGCCAGCGCACACGGGTTGCCTATGGCAATGGCGTCCGCACCACTTACAATTACGATCCACGCCTCCGCCTCAGCGCACTCGACACCCGACACCCGACACTCGACACTCGACACTCGCCTCGTCCATTTCACCTACGATTTCGACGCCGCCTCCAACATCCGCGCCATCCACGACCAACGGCCCGGGTCTGTCGTTCCCGCTGACGATAAACGGCGTAACACCCAGCTTTTCCAATACGACGACCTCTACCGGCTGAACCAGGTCCAGTACTCCTTCAACACTCCGAGCCAGGCGACGCGTAACGACGGCCAGATTCACTACCGCTACGATCGCATAGGAAACATGCTGGCCCAGACTTCCGACATCGTTCACGACGAGAAAGGTCTGTCCGTGACCGACCTCGGCGAGATGGAATCCGGCGGCGCGCCCGGTCGCTTTAGTCGCATCGGACGCATGCCCGGCGACCCTCCCGGTCCCCACGCCCTCACCCAAGTCCGAAATCCGAAATCCGAAATCCGAAATTATCTCTACGACGCCAACGGCAACATGATGGAAATCGACGGCCTCCAATGTACTTGGGATTTCAAAGACCGTCTCGTGGCTGTGGAAAACGACGAGATGCGCGCCGAATACACCTACGACTACACCGGCCAGCGCATCACCAAACGCGTTACGCTGAAGGATCCCTCCACTGTCAACTCTCAACCCTCAACCAGCCAAGTCACCGAACCCTTCACCACGATTTATGTGGGCAAGCATTTCGAGGTTCGCGAACGGGACGCCCCGACCAAATACATCTTCGACGATGAAACCCGTGTCGCCCGCGTCACCGGCGACCTCAGCACCGACCTGCGCGTGCAACGCATTCGGCTTTGGCCGGGTTGGAACCTCATCAGCCTTGCCGTCAGCGCCTCATTAACCGCGGATGGCGTTGAAGAGGCAATTGAGTCGGCGTTCCGCTTCGACACCGGCACGGTGGAATGGCAGCCAGCGTCGCCTCATGAAGAATTGCCTGCCGGGACCATCCTCTGGCTGCGCGCCGCAAGCAGGGCGACGTTCAGTGTGACCGGCATTTATCCCGGCTCCGTTGCGCCCACCCAGGCTCCCCCCGGCGGCATCTTCCATCCCGGCACGGGCCTTGAGGTGGCCGAGTTAGATCGTCTCGTGCCCGCCGAGGCTGCCGTCTGGAACTTCGATCCTGAGCAGCAGCGCTGGCAGGCCAGGCTCGCTCCGCCCATTTCTTCGTTATCCGATTCACTCCCAGACCTTGCTCCCGACCAGGGTTTCTTCGTTCACCCGAACAGCGATCTTGACCTGCTGATACCTGAACACGCGCTGAGTATCCGCTACTACCACCAGGACCACCTCGGCTCAACCAGCGTCATCAGCGATTCGGAAGGGCAGCTTGTCGAGGAGACGGCTTATTATCCTGGTGGTGGCGTGCGCAATGTGCTGCGCTCGCCCGTGCTCTCTTCGAGAATCCCCGGCTCTTATTACCGGTTCACTCAAAAGGAAAGAGATGCGGAAAGCGAACTGAACTACTTCGAGGCCCGGTATCATTCCTCCACACTGGCGCGCTTTCTCTCGTCTGATCCGTTAAGCACGCTTGAGTTGAACGATCAAGCGAAGAACCTGTTGAACACACCCTCCCGGTTGAATCCCTATTCGTACGCCATTAACAATTTCCTCAATCGCATTGATCCGTCGGGCCTTCAGGATTTAGGCATTGGCGATGCCTTGGCTGCCGCGTGGACCGCTGAGCATGTTGGCGTCGATGAAGCGCGAGAGCAGTCTGTCCGCACCGGAATCGCTTCCGGTGCCGGCGTTTTGATCGGCTTGGCCGCTATTACTGCGCCTTCGCTAGTGTTGGCGCGAACTGCCCAAGCTGCTCATTCCGCAACTGCGACGACGGCCAGTACCACGACCAGCGTGGCTGCGCGGACAGCGGCTTCCGGGGCTGGAACTGCAGTGGCGACCGCCGCGGAAGCCGGGATAACCACCCGAACTCTGCACGCGCTCACGCTGGCGCAAACCGGGCAGTTGACCTCGATGATGATGGCCGGAAAGGCATCCGGTGCCTACATGATCATTCGCCAGGTATCTCAGTCTCCGGGAGGACGAGAATCGCTTGCGAGAATCCAGGATCTCGTAGTCAGGATGGTACCCGTTGCGAAGGACCATGTCGCTGCCAGTACGCTCATCAGTCTGAACAACATGCTTACCCAATTCACCGGACGCTTGGGTGTCTATATTTACCACGCGCCGAGCGAACTGGCTAAGGAACTGGCTAAGAAGGTGGTTGAGTGACTGCAAGTGATGCCTTGAATCGAGGACGCGTGGAAGCGGAAAAGGGGTCAGTTCTTATGATTGACTAGTAGTTGGCCGGGCGTATTTTGGCCGGCATGGCGCGGAAGCTCAGGGTGGAATATCCGGGGGCAGTTTACCATGTGTTGAACCGGGGGGGGCCGGCACGAGCCGATTTTCAAGGACGACGCCGACCGGGAATGCATTGTGGAGAGGCCTCAGCCGACGCTGGTGGCCGGGGAGATGAAGCGGCGTTGGTCGGACCAGACACTGGAACAGTCTGCAAAGGGGGACATCGAGAAGGTGAGGATGCGGCGCGGCTGAGGCGAGAGACCTTGGTGACCGTTGCGGATGGGGAGCGTGAACGTGGACACGCTGCCGTATCCATGGCGGCGTGACAGGTGAAAGTAGCCGTAGCAGTTCATAAGAACTGACCCCTTTTTTAAGCGGTCAGGTTCCGGGCCGGATGAGTTCCCAGTGCAATCCGGATCATGCCGCGCAGGCACCCTGTTTCATCGTCCGCTTTGCCGTCAACCGTGCGATCACCCTCCAAAGGTTCCGTCCTCGCCCTGCTCCTCGGCGCCACCGCCATTGGGTTCGCCCCCCTGTTCGTCCGCCTCAGCGAACTCGGCCCCTCCGCCACGGCGTTTTACCGGCTCTTCTTCGCCCTCCCCATCCTCTGGCTGTGGGTCCTCCGCGCGCCGGCGCCACCCCCAACGGCTGAACCTTCAAACCAACGACGGCAACGCCTCTGGATGGTGCTCGCCGGATTCTTTTTTGCCGGCGACATGGCCCTCTGGCATTGGTCGATCCAGCTCACGACCGTCGCCAACGCCACCTTGCTGACCAATCTCGCCCCGTTGCTCATGACACTCGGCGGCCGCTGGTTCTTCGGGGAAACCATCTCTCCACGATTGATGGCCGGCCTCGGCGTGGCCCTTCTGGGCGGATTCCTGCTGGTGGGCGCGAGCTTGCAGATCACCCGGGAACACGTCGCCGGCGACCTGGTGGCGATGCTGACGGCGGTGTTTTATGCCGCGTATCTGCTCACCGTGAAACACCTTCGCCGGACGACCGGCGCCATGAGCATCATGGCGGGTTCCGGAGTGATCTCCTGCGCGTTGCTCGCCCTGATCACCGTGTTCTCCGGCGAGGGGTTCATGGCGGTCTCCACGCGCGGTTGGCTGATCCTGCTGGGACTGGCGTGGATCAGCCATGTCGGGGGTCAGGGATTGATCGCCTTCGCGCTCGCGCATCTGCCGGCGGGCTTTTCCTCGCTCGGCCTGCTCTGGCAGCCCGCGGTCGCCGCCTTCCTGGCATGGCTGCTCCTCGATGAAGGACTGCAGCCGCTGCAAGTGCTGGGCGGCGTGGCCATCCTCGGCGGCATCCTCGTGGCCAAACCTCCCGCCCCCGCCAGGACTGTATCCTGATTCGTGCCAGTCCGGTCCATTCCCATTCAGTGAGTCGCGGCCGCATCTGAGCCGGAGGCGCGCCCTCCCGCTCACGCCCTCCGCAAAACCGTGTCCCGCCGCGCCCACTCCGGATCGTTCCCGGGATAATCCAGGTTGTAATGCAACCCCCGGCTCTCGGGACGCAGCATCGCGCTCCGAATGATCAGGTCCGCGACGGAGGCGATGTTGCGGAGTTCCAGCAGATCGGACGTCACGTTGAAATCCCAGTAATACTCCTGGATTTCCTCCCGCAGATTCTTGATCCGCTTGCGCGCCCGTTGAAGTCGTTTGTTTGTCCGCACAATACCGACGTAATCCCACATCAACCGCCGGATCTCATCCCAGTTGTGCGACACCACCACCATCTCGTCGGGATTGTTCGCGTGGCCGGATTGCCAGGGGAGAATGGTCAACGCCTTCCCGGCGCCCGACTCCGCCAACACCCGGCGCGACGCCCGGTCCGCGCAGACCAGCGCCTCGAGCAGTGAATTGCTGGCCAGCCGGTTCGCCCCGTGCAGACCCGTGCAGGCCACCTCCCCCACCGCATACAACCCCTCGATCTCCGTCGCCCCATCCACGTCGGTCATCACCCCGCCGCATTGATAATGCGCCGCCGGCACCACCGGGATCTGCTCCTTCGTGATGTCGATGCCGAACCGCAGGCAGGTCTCATAAATGTTGGGAAACCGTTCGATGAGGAACGGCGCCGGCTTGTGCGTGATGTCCAGCAACACGTGCGGCGCTCCGCTCTTCTTCATCTGATCATCAATCGCCCGCGCCACCACGTCCCGCGGCGCCAGCGACTGCTTCGGATGATACGGCTCCATGAACGGGTGTCCTCCAACGGTCTTGAGAATCCCCCCCTCGCCCCGCACCGCCTCGCTGATGAGAAACGACTTCGCCTTCGGATGATAAAGGCAGGTCGGATGAAACTGGATGAATTCCATGTTCGCGATGGACGCCCCGGCCCGGTAGGCCATCGCCAGCCCGTCCCCCGTCGCGATGTCGGGATTCGTCGTGTAAAGATAAACCTTCCCGCACCCGCCCGTCGCCAGCAGCAAATGTCCCGAGGCAAATGTCTCCACCCGTCCGCTCCGTTGGTCCAGCACGTAGGCTCCCACGCAGCCATTGGGTCCGGGCGCGCCGAGTTTCGACGTCGTGATGAGATCGATCGCAAGGTGGTCCTCGAAGATCTGGATGTTCGGTTGCGCGGCCACCGCGGCAAGCAACGCCCGCTCGATCTCCCGGCCCGTCACGTCCTTCGCGTGCAAAATCCGCCGCTTCGAATGCCCTCCCTCCCGGCCCAGATCCCATTCGCGCGCGCCATTCGATTCCGGCACCTCGCGCTCGGAAAACTTCATCCCCAGTGCGATCAACTCCGCAATCCGCGCCGGCCCCTCCTCGATGATCGTCCGCACAACCGGCTCCTTGCACAGACCCGCCCCCGCCTCCAGCGTGTCCCGCACGTGCAACTCAACCGAATCCTCCCGGCTGGTCACCGCCGCAATCCCCCCCTGCGCGTAATTCGTGTTCGACTCCGCCCGATGCTTCTTCGTGACAATCGCCACCCGTCGATGACGCGACACCTTCAGGGCAAACGACAACCCCGCAATCCCGCTGCCCAGAACGACAATGTCGAAGGTCTTCATTTCAGCGTGGCCCGCGCGCGAATCCGCTGTCCGCTCATAGTTGCCCGTTGTCGATCAGCCGAGTCCGCCCCACAAATACCGCCAGCGCCATCCGCGTGCCCGGTTTTACCCGGGTCACCGGCTCCAATGTGTCCGGGGCGAAAAACTCCACGTAATCCACCCGGGCCGCCGGCCGCTGCCCGATCATTTCCAGCACCTCCTCCCGCAACCGGCCCGCCGTCACCCAACCCCGTCCGGCGCGCACCCGCCCCCGCGCATGCCGGATCGCCTGAATCAATATCGCCGCCTGCCGCCGTTCCTCGGGCGACAGATTCTCGTTGCGCGAACTCATCGCCAGTCCGTCCTCTTCGCGCGCCGTCGGCGCCACAATCAACCGCACCGGAAAATTCAGGTCACGCGCCATCCGCTGGATGATCCGCGCCTGTTGAAAATCCTTGGCGCCAAACACCGCCACGTCCGGCTGGACGATGTTGAACAACTTGCCCACCACGGTCGTCACGCCTCGAAAATGCCCCGGCCGCGAACGCCCCTCCATGCCGCGCGACAGCCGTTCCTCGGTGATCCACGTGCTGAACTCCCGGCCCGCCAGCCGCGGATACATCCCGGCATCGTCCGGCACAAACAACAAATCGACGTCCGCCTCCCGGCACAACGCCCGGTCCCGCGCCAGGTTCCTCGGATATCGCGCCAGATCTTCGCGCGGCCCAAACTGCGCCGGGTTCACGTAGATGCTGACCACGATGCGGCCATTGCGGCCGATGGCCTTCCGCGCCCGCTCCACCAATCCCAGGTGGCCGGCGTGCAGACTGCCCATCGTGGGAACGAACCCGATCTTCGTCCCTTCCCGCTTCCAGCGCCGCGCCCGGTGTTGCATGCCGGAAACCGTCGTCTCCATCCGCATGGCGCCAACTTGAGCGGGACGCCCGCGGGTGGCAAACCAATATTCCCCCGACAGAAAAAAAGCGCGGAGGGGGACACCCTCCGCGCTCGACACCGGAATGGATCGGTTCAGCGGTGAAACTGCATCCTGGTCGGTTGGGGCATCTCGTCCGCGCAGGGCTGGTTGATCGGGGCCTCCGGTTGCGTCTCGTTGGGCGTCACCACCCCGTTGGCCAGCATCCACGCCTCGACCTCCTCGCCGCTGACGTCCGCCAGCATGCGACCGTCGATTTCCACGCAGGGGCTCAGCATCTGACCGCTCTTCTCGATCATTTCCTGGCGCTGGACGGGATCATTGATGATGTCCCGGTCCTCGTAGGCCAGGTCATACTTGCGCAGAATGGCGCGCACGCCCTGGCTCCAGCCGCAGGTGGGTTTCAAATAGGCGGTTATCTTGGGTTTGTTCATAGCTCGTTGCCGATTTCAAAAACTGACCCCCAAACTGCCACGCCCCCGCGCTTTGGCAACCCTTTCCTCGACATTCCCGCAAATCCCGTTGCCTCCACGGCCTTCACCCCCCTTAAATCGCGCATGGCTCTCAAGCTCCTCGTCCTTCCCGACAAGTTCAAGGGCACCCTCACCGCCCCGCAGGCCGCCGACGCCATCACCCGCGGCTGGCGGCGCGCGCGCCCCGACGACCGGATCGAACCACTCCCCATGAGCGATGGCGGCGACGGGTTCGGCGATGTCATGCGCCACTTGCTCCACGCCCGTCCCCGCAAGCTCCGCACCCGGGACGCCGCCCATCGCCCCTGCCAGACCGAATGGCATTGGAACGGTCAGAACCGGACCGCCATCATCGAGTCCGCCCGCATCATCGGCCTCTCCATGCTCCCGCCCGGCAAATATCACCCGTTCGACCTCGATACCTTCGGCCTCGGAGCCGCCATCACTGCCGCCATCCAGGCCGGCGCGCAACGATGCCTCATCGGCATCGGCGGCAGTGCCACCAACGACGCTGGCTTCGGCATGGCCCGCGCACTCGGCTGGAAATTCCTCGACGCCGATGACCGCCTCATCGAGCGATGGACAGAGCTGGAACGCCTCCAACGCCTGGTCCCGCCGGAATCCGGACGGCCCCCGGGCCGAATGCGGGTCCAGGTGGCCGTCGATGTGCGGAATCCTTTGCTCGGCCCAAACGGATGTTCCCGCGTGTACGGCCCCCAAAAGGGCCTGCGCCCCGACGACTTTCCCCGCGCCGAAGCCGCCCTCTCCAGGCTCGCCGCGGTGGTGAAACGCGAACTCAAACAGGATCATGCCAGACGTCCGGGCGCGGGCGCGGCCGGCGGATTGGGCTTCGGACTGATGACGTTTCTCAACGCGGAACCGATCCCCGGATTCGCCCTGTTCGCCCGCCATGCGAATCTCGAGCAAAAACTCCGGAAGGCCGGCCTCGTCATCACCGGCGAAGGCGCCATCGACCGCTCCAGTGTCATGGGCAAGGGCGTCGGTGAAATCGCGCGCCTCTGCAAAAAGCACGGCGTCCACTGCATCGCACTCGGGGGAATGATCGACGATCCCCGGGTCACCCGGCGTCACTTTGCCGCCTTGCACGGGCTGACCGACCTGACTTCCTCCAAAAACGCGCGGCGCCGACCCGAATACTGGCTCGAGCGTCTCGCCTGGACCACCGCCCGCCAATGGTCGGAAACAAATCCAGCCTGACCACATTGGTTGGTCCGCAGGTCTTGATACAGGTGTAACAGGATCTGGGTACCCGCATCCACCGGGTTTCACGGCTGCGGGCGCGTCACACCCATCCCATCGCGTAGCAGCGGAGGTCACGACGCTCTGACTCTTCCTTCCAGGCAGAATACCCGGCCCGCGCCCCCAACGCTCGGCCCGGCAATCCCAAGTCTTGCACCCCCGCGCCACCGGAAGTTAATTGTGGACCATGAATCTTGAGGATCACGTGGGAGACATTATCTCCAAGGCACGCCGGGCCGCGTCCATTCCGATGGCGGAAGCGGCGCGCGCAGCCGGCCTGACAGAATCACAACTTGCGGAACTGGAGGAATCCGGCCAAACCCCGGGGAGCGTCAATTGGGAAGCGCTGGCCCGTCCGCTCGTTCTCGACGCTCAAAAGCTCCGCGGCATCGCCGAAGGCTGGTCCCCCCCCGAGACCGACCTCTCCCGTTGGCGTCATCTCCGCCGAATCACCACCGATGACGGCGGAATGGCGGTGAATTGTTTCCTGATCTGGGATGAAGCCACGCGCGAAGCGGCGCTCTTCGACACCGGATGGAACGCCACCCCCATCCTCCAACTGATCCAGGAAAACCAACTCCAGTTGCGCCACCTCTTCATCACCCACACCCACAGGGATCACGTCGCCGCCCTCACCGCCATCCGCGAAAACGTCTCCGGCGTCAAACTGCACTCCAGTTCGCAACACGCCCCGGCCGATCAACGCAACCGACCGGCCGATCTCATCCATCTCGGCAGCCTCCGCATCCGCAACCGCGACACCCCCGGACACGCCGAGGACGGCGTCACTTACGTCATCGAAAACTGGCCGGAGAACGCCCCGAGCGTCGCCATCGTCGGCGACGCCATCTTCGCGGGGTCCATGGGCGGCGCGCTCGGCGACGCCGCCAAACTCGCGCGGCAGAAGGTGCGCGACCAGATTCTCTCACTGCCCCGGGATACACTGCTCTGTTCGGGTCACGGAC
>DATKEE010000541.1:0-6366 GCA_035544555.1 Candidatus Methylomirabilota bacterium | reverse complement strand
TAATAGACCGTCAAAGGATTGCTGAAATCGCCCCCGAACCGCTGAATAACGAACGAAGCCTCCTCGCAGATTTCGGTGGCGGGGGGATTAAAAACGGTGGTGGGATTAAAAACCCAAACCATGGGCCGGTTGTCGGCAGGTGTGTCGAAGTCTTTGAGCGGGTCGAAGGAGCCGAGGGGGGCGGAATACATCTCATGCTCTCTCTCGTTCGTGAGCAGACCAGCACCGTCGGAATCCAGATCCGGATTGCCGTTGTCGCCATCGGGGTCGTCAAGCGGAGGATTCGGCCCCAGCGGCTTCGTCGGGTTGATGCCGTATTCGACTTCCCAATCGTCACGCATCAGGTCGAAATCGGTGAGAACATTATCCACCAAAGTACGTTGTCCATTGTAGGTGAACCAGCATTCGTAGCCGTCGGAAAGGCCGTCACCGTCCTCGTCCTCGGCCGACAGGATGACGAAGAAAGCCTGACTGGGGTCCGGGCCTGCAATCGTGAAACTCGCCGCGCCTGAAGCGTCGCATTCAATCCCGCTGAACACCCGCCGCCACTGCCATTTTTCCGCGCCGATGTCATTTACAAAATAGAGATCATAGAGCGCCCCCGCCGGCGCCTGGGAAATCGTCATGGGGTACAGATTGTTGCTTGGAAAATCAATGTGCAGGTGGGCCAGAGTGTTGCAGGTGCAGCTTCCAGATCCCATGTGGCCTGTCGCACTAAATAGGAATTCCGAATCATCGGCCACCCCATTGAAGGTGTGGGCATCCGTCGGGTCGGAGCCGTACGTCATGACCTCTCCGTGATCGCTCAGCCCGTCGCCGTCGGTGTCCTTGTTGGTGTTGCTGGTTTCACCAGTGTCTGTCGTGCCGTTGCCGTTCGCATCTTCAAAATAATCAGCCAGACCATCGCCGTCCGCATCCCGAAGGTCGATTGTGCTCGCGGCGAAGGACTGGATCTCGCCGCCATCCAGGGCACGCGAGTAAAGCCGGATGTCGTCCAGAGCGCCTGCCCCGTACGTGTGAAATCCGGCGTAAGCGAAGGTCAGTGGATGGGTCGATGTGCGCGGTGTGCAGGCCACCGTCTGTTCGCCGGCAGCCACGCCGTTGATGTAGATTCTTGCCCTCGAACCGTCATACGTGCACGCAACGTGATACCACAATCCGATCTCCAAGTTTACTGTGCTGTACAGGCTTATCGACGCGCCGGTAGCAGGGTAACATTGGAACAGGATTCGCTTGCCCGATCCGGCCTCTTCCCATACGCCGTAATTGCGGTAATACGAATCGCCTTTCCCGACCAGGCGCACCCAGTCTGATTTCTCCGCGTCCTTTCGATACCAGAAGGCAATCGTCATCGTAGTGCCCAGGCGCAAGGCCGTGGCGTCAGGAACGCTGACGTAATCATTGACCCCATCAAAACCGAGTGCTCCCGGACCCGTGTTTCCGCTTATCCACACCGGCCCGTTGAGAAGTGTTCCGTTGTGATTGCCACCGGAGGCATCCCCGGCCATCGTGCCCGCGCCCTCGTCCAGAGGCCAGTAACCGACCATTCCCGCTGTGTCCGGCCCGGCCGCCATAAAGTGGTAGCCAATATCGACCTGGCTCGTATCCTCCTTGACCTGGCTGAGCCGCGTCGTGTGGTGATAGAGTCCGGCGGCGCTGGCGCTTTGGCTGCCTTTGTCCGTGAAGTTTGTCGAAACCTGGTAGAACCGGCCCAGGGGTCCCTCCCCGTAGTCGAACGTCGGAACCTCGACATTGGACGATCCGCCTGACAGACCCACGCTCGTGTTGACATACCCGTTGTGGGAGTTCTGCACCGAATAGCTGTTGTCCGTGACGCTGGAATTGTCGAACACGTTGTCCTTGACCGTCCAGGTGAAGTAGGCGGGCTGGCTGGCCAGGAGGGACACGCTGCCCCTGACGAAGAGGTTGTTGTAGAAATCGGCATCCAATCCCGAGGTGTAATACTGCGAGAAGGACAAGCCGCAACCGTGAAAGAGATTGTTGGTCATGCCCACCAGCATGGGGATCCAGGTCGAGGGAATGCCGTGCACCAGCACGTTGCGGAACTGGCTGTCCCGAATGTTCAACCGGCTCAGGCTCCCGCTTAAAAAGTGGGCCGTGGGCGGTCCGGCCGGCGGCATCAGCACGACCTCCGTGAACCGCAGGTCCACTTCCGGTGTGGTCGCCTGGCTCGCAAGCAGCCACCGCCAATGATAGGTCATGTTCCAGAAATCACTCTGCTCCTGAACTGACTGATGTCGGATCAGCCGATTCAAATCCGTCGGCGTTCCCTCGCTGATGATTTTGGCGCCGGAGTTCAGAATGAATCCCTTGTTGGCGATGGCGGTGATCACCACTCCGTTGGTAAGCGTCAGCGTGTGGCTGACCGGCAGGTCGCCCACAGCCCAATCGATTGGCGCATAATGATATCCGGCGTCCGGAATGTCAGTATCACGCTGCGCCTGGGGCGCCAAAGTCGTCGGGGTGGTGATGCTGTCCGTCAGGATGATGGGCGGCGAGGTGGTGCGGCGGCGGATGGCCTGGAGCAGTTCCGGATCAATCGCCGCCGTACCGGCATCGCGGTAGGGGCTGACCGATTTTAAGTAAAAATGACCCGCCCCGACCGGCTCGAATGTCGCGCTGTAGCTGCTGTTGGTGAAGTTGTGGCTGCCGGTGAAGCTGCCGATGGAATTGATATCCACCAGCAGGCTGTTGGTGAGCGAGAGGGTGCTGCCCGAGCCCAGGTAGCGGAGGTTGGCCGCGTCGTGCACGGTCAGGTGCTCGCCCCGTATGTGGGCGCTTGAGCCGCTCAAAAACAGTCCGTAGTTCAGCGCGCCATCGATGAGGAGGTTGTGCGCGTCCAGCGTGGCGGTGCTCGTATAAACCGAATACCGGGAGTTAACGATCTGGGCATGCCGGATCGCGTTGCTCGTGTTTTTGTAAAACATGGCCCCGTAGTAGGCGTGGCGGATTTGCACGTTCTCCAACAGGATCGGACTGCTGGTGTCGTAGAACCAGAGCGCGTAGTGGGCATAATAGCCGTCGAGCGTGCCTGTGGCTATGGATTGGCCAACTGTCGAATCGTCCCGGGCGGTGAGAATGGCCGGGGCGAAATCACTGGTCTCGCACCTGAAGGGGCCGCGCACATAGACGCGGGGGTAAACGCCGGAGCCGGCGTCGTATTTGTCGAATTTCAAAATTGCCGCGCCTTCAAGCACGGTCTCTCCATATAGATTGACAATCCCCGTGATCAGCCACGTCTCGTTCCCGCGCCAGACATGATTGGTGTGGTTCCCGAGCATTGACGTGTAATCGAGGTTCAAACCCGCCTTGGGATACGCCCCCGCCAGCGCCAGCATTACCGGTTTCTCCTCCCTCACCGCCGCGATCTGCCGCTCCGGAATATGCGGTCCCATCCCCGGCCGTTTCTCAGGCATAACACGCGCCTCCTCCTCGCCAAACTCGGGCAACTCCTCCATCAACGGCTCCAACTCCAAATGGCCAGCCGACTCGATCAGCACCCGCCGCCCGTCCGGCGCCTCATACCAGCGTTTGGCCACCGCAACCCCTTCACCCAGTTCGGGCTCCTCCCCAGGTTCGCTGTTTTGCCAGAAGGCCCGCCCCTCGGCGATCACGAGTTCTCCAAACCATAATTCCTCATCGGTTACGTCGGGAGCCACCATTCGCGCGCGTTTGACAGGGTCCTCCTCCCGTCGCAGGACGCTCACGCGCTTCTCCGGTTTCGGCCCCTCGAAAACCTCGGTCATGATCTCCAGTCGGGACTCGGCCGACAGACCCAATAGTTCCGGGGCGGGCGGCCTCTCCAGCAAGAGAATATCCTGGGTCAGCCCTGTTTTTGTGTAAGTGTATATTACATCGGCTTTTACGCCATCGAAGGCCGAGGGATAAATGATCCGGTTCGGCGGCAGGAGCTCCGCGTAGGACTCCTGAACAATCCCCAACGTCACCTGTTCGCCCGATACCGGATCGACGTAATTCAGGGCGAGAATTCCGGTCCGCAAAGTTTTTCCATCGGGCGTTTCGATGATCACTGAGCCCTCCGGGTCATCGATGGCAGGCGAGAAAATCACCTTGGTCTGGCCGTGGCGGGCCACCGCTCCCTGTTCGAAGACCTCGATCAATTCCTGAGATTCCTTCCACTCACCGTCCCAGTAGTGCATTCCTGAATGCGTCTCGATATAGGAATTGGTCTCGGTGGTCAGACGTCCGTCGGGTTCCTGCCATTGGATTTCCCGCTGCCAGACGCGCTCATGGGGACCGCGTTCGATGACTTCGTAGGGCGTCTCGGCAATCTTGACCGGTTCCTGCGCGGAGGCCAGCGGAGCCGCGAGCAATAGAGCGGTGATCCAATGGGAGGTGAGTTTGGTTTTCATGTGGGCTCTCCTTCGGTTGATTGGGGAGGGTGTAGGCCGTTGCTGGTTTCCAATTGATGCGCAAGCAGGAGAAGTTCATCCCGCGTCCATTGCCGCTGCCCGGGCGACCAGTCCGCGCAGTTGCCCAGCACGAACTTCCGGAACCGTTCCACCCGTTGCCGTACGCCGCGTCCCGCGGACTGAATGGAACGGGGTTGTCCGTTGAAGCGAGCCACCAGTTCCCGGACTTCCCGGAGGCTGAGTGCCGGATGCACCTGGCCTTGCGCGGTGAGGTCTTCCAGAACCGCGCGGTTCAGCCGGGACAGGCAGTGGAGACTGGTCAAACTCCGGGGCAAATGAGACAAGCTTGTCCCATTCAGCCAGCCCAGCCGCGCGATGCCGACCAGGCGGTCGGCCTGCCGCTTGGAAAAGGGCATTCGACCGGAATGGAAAAGGGCGGCCCACTGCCCGTGACGCAGTTGCCGCCGGGCGGTGCGCACTGCCATGGCGAGTTCGAGCGTGTGGCCGCTCCCCCGGGACCAGAGTTGGCGGATGCGAATCGCAAAATCCTCGGTCGCGTCGGCGGTTGGCAGCGGGATGATGGATGCGGGCGCGCGTCCGTGGAAAGAAGATGGAGTGATCCGACTCACGTCGGAGGCTACCAGTGGATGAAGGGCCGGAGATTGTGACGACCGATGCGGAGCTCGCCTCCCTGTCTTCAAATCCCACGACTGGTCGATTGCGTCCATGCTTTGTTCGGATTGAGTGGGACTCTACTTCCGGGACTCTTCGTGGATCCAACTATATAAATATAGTAAGAACGGCACATGGATCGGCAGAAACCGTGCTGTCAGTTCTTCCAGTCAAATCCCTCATTCCGGTAAACATACTCCACCATCTCAGTCCGGTTTTGGACGTGCAGTTTGCCAAGCAGACTATGGATTTCCCAATGGAGGGTGCTCTCGGTTCTGCCGACTTTACCCGAAATTACTTTGTCGGACAGTCCCTTGGCGATCAGTCGCGCGAGCATTCGCTCGTGGTCGGTGAGCTGGTTCCACCGCTCCGCCCAATGGCCTGAGGCGGACGTACGAGTGTGTTGATTCATCACCACGTACAGAGTGGTCAGCAACTGGGAGACATTGAACGGTTTGGTCACAAAGTCCGAGCACCCGGCCTGGGCCGCCGCCTGGACGGTCGCCTTGTCCTCGATAGCGCTCACCATCACGACTGCCACGCGTGGCAGGTCGGCCTGGAGCTGTCGCGCGCATTCAATCCCGGACATTCCAGGCAGGTTGATGTCCATTAGCACGATGTCTGGGTTCAAGGCCGGCAGCCCGTGGAGGGCGGTCTCCGCGTCGGCGAAGAGACCGGTGCACACGAACTCACCGCGACTCTCCACGATCACCTTGAGGGAAATCCGGACCCCCTCCTCATCCTCGACAATGACCACTCTTGCCGGGGTCGAGGGTTCAGGCTTGCGGTTCGAGGCGGTGGCAAGGGCACTGTGGCAGCCATTGCCGTTGGATTCAGGACGTGCGGGCGGTTTTACTTTTGATTTCATCGGATGTTCGGGTTTTGGGAGGCGGCGGAATCGGATGAGGGGCAGAGGGGGGACCGGACACAAGGCGAAGGAATACGATCCAACGGTTTTCCAGTCAGATGTGTGCGCCCTCCTACCTCCCCGCAAATAATTCGATTCCACTGTAATCCGCCAACGCTTCAGGGTTCTTCAGCTTTCAACCGACCAGGACCGAAACGCGGGTGGACGGTTCTGCCATAGATACGGAACGACTGAGGTGATTCTTTCAAAGAAATGAAAAAACCTTTCGCGCGCAAATTCCGGGAGTTCCCATCCTACGAACGCGACGTTGCAGGTGGTTGCCGTAGCGCTCCTTACCGCTTCGAGCCGTCGAATTGACAGAGATCGAGGATTTGCGGGCAGATAGCAACGCAGAGGCAAAGGCTTCGAAAACTCTCAAGCGGAGCATGGCAG
>DATKEE010000540.1:0-4387 GCA_035544555.1 Candidatus Methylomirabilota bacterium | reverse complement strand
TCCCCCGAAATGACGATTTGACCCGGACAATTGAGATTGGCGGGTTGCGTTCCCGTGGCCTCGCAAACCTCGCGCGTGGCCGCCTCATCCAACCCGATGATCGCCGCCATCCCGCCCCGGCTCTCTTCGCATGCCTCCTGCATGAAGCGTCCCCGCTCGCGCACCACCCGCAATCCATCCTCGAAGGAAAACACACCGGCGGCCGCCAGGGCGGTGAATTCTCCCAGTGACAATCCCGCCGTTGCCTCGAACCGCAGCGAGGGCACGCGTTCCTTCAACAATTGAAAGGCAACCCAGCCGACGAGGTAGATCCCGGGTTGCGCGTTTTCCGTCCGGGTCAGTTCGGCATCCGGGCCTTCAAAGCAAACGCGGGACAGATCGTAGCCCAGGGTGGCGTCGGCGTGTTCGAACAACTGACGGGCGGCGGCGAACTGTCCGGCGAGATCCCTGCCCATGCCGACGTTCTGCGCTCCCTGACCTGCGAACAAGAGTGCGGTTTTGATCATGATGGTTCACGGACTAAACACGAACACGACGGGGGAGTGAAGCCGGGAATTCCGCCCCGGAGGCGGGCTCCTAGTAGATCAGTCGATGGCACTGGAACACGATCCAGCCGAGGAGGGCGCCGGCGGGCAGGTCCACAAAGTAGTGCTGCTTGGTGAACAGGCAGCTCAAGCCGATGAGGAGGGGAAACAGGAACGCCCAGCCGCCCATGAGGGGTTGGAGGTGAAGGGCGGTCAGCATGGCGACCGAGGTGTGCATGCTGGGGAAGCTGTTGGAGCGGTCATCGATGCGCTGCACGAACGCCAGGAAACGTTCCGACCAGTTGCGACGCTGGTTGCGCTCCCTCCAGTCGGCCGGCGTGACCACGGGAAACAGGAGGAAGAACACCATTTGCAGCAGCAGGAGCACAATATAGCTCATCGCCATGTAGGCGAATTGCCGCGACGATTCGATGATCAGATTGGTGTAAAGGATGACCGGGTAGTAAAGGCAACTGTAGATCCAGACCCAGCCCGGCCAGTAAGGGATCAGATCGTCCACGGCAAAGCGCCACTGGCGCGGCGGGGCGACCGGATTCCGCTGGCACCAAAAGTAGAACTGATACACCCCCACGATCAAAACGACGCTCAAGGTCAGGTGGATCAGAAAGTCCGAGGGTGTCACATGCGGACTGTGGATTCTCCACGGGAAACGGAGAGAATCCGTCGCAATGGCGGACAAAGATTCAGCACCCATAACTGGTTCAAGCCACGCTGAAACAACCCTGGTCGGTTTGGCAGGCTGCCCGGTTCAATCGGCTCGCTAGGGCGTCAGTGTAGAAATCCGGATGTTCTTGGCAAGTCCGCCGTTGGCGGTCGGACGCCGGCCCGGGAGGCCCCGATTCCAGCCGTCAACCCGCCGTTCCCACGGCCCCTTGACGACCGCCGGAGAGACGGGTGCCCGCCACAGTCTGAGGCAGGCCGCCGGAGTGGCGATGAAGCGGATAGGTATTTGCCAGCCGAAGCGCGAATGCCGACAGGAGAAACCCGGAGGCGACATCGACGAAGTAGTGATAGCCGAGATAAAGGGTGGCGAGCCACAGGCCGGCGCATGGGATCAGGCAACCCCGGAACCACGCGGGACGGTGGCGGCGGTCGAAGAACAACACGAAGGCGGTTGCCGCGCAGTGAATGCTGGGGAACGCATCGACCCGGTTGCTGCCATGGAGCACCAGTTCGGCGTTCCACTGGGACCAGGAACCATTCCACACCCGCGCGTAGAACTGTTCGGAGAGATAAATGTGGGGGCCCAGGGCTGGCAGCAGGGTGTAGCCGAGGTAGCCAATGGCGTACACGCTGAACAGACCGATGTAAAATCGCTTCGCTTCCTCAAGATCGCCGCGGAGATACATCACGATCCGGCAGAACAGATAGGGGAAGAAAAACAGGTAGCAGAGACTCAGGACATCGCTGAGGACCGGATGCGCGAAGGATTGGAGCGAGACGCTGAGGTTGCCTCCGATCAGCAGCCGGTCCAGCCGGACCAGCAGGGCATCATTCCAGCCCGGATGAATCGCGGGGACCGCGACGCGCATGGCCACGTACGCGGCATTGATCAGCAGGGGATAGAAGGCCAGACGCAGTCGCCAGCGGAACGGGGATTCACGGGCGGCGCACCAGGCGATGCCCACGGCGTTGATCAACAGCATCGCCGCGAAGATCAGCGCCGCGCGATGGAGGACGCCGACGGCGATCATCACGCGGATCCAGGTCACGAGCAGGTAAAGGCCGAACAGCAGCTCGTGAGGCAGCAACCGGAGGGAGGGCAAGCCCGGGGCGCCTCGTGCTCCCAAAAGTGTCAACCAGCTTGGATTTGTGCCAGCCACGTGAATGGGCGGCGGGATTTCCCGCCTGTCAGTATCTGACTCGCATCCCGCCGGAGGGTGATGCGGGTCGTCATAGGAAACCTTATTCCCCGCGCGCAAGCAAGCGGCGGAATGGGTTCCATTTTCTCAGATCGGGTTCATTCCTGAAGATGTTCCGCCAGGTAATCCGCAAGGTGCACCGCGCGGATGTGCCCGGCTCCGGCCTTTCTCAGACCCGCTTGGATTTGGAGCAGGCAGCCCGGATTCGTGGTGACCACAACCCGCGCGCCGCTCCGTACGATGTTGCCGATCTTGCGCCGTTGAAGACGCTCCGCCATCTCCGGTTCCGTCAGGTTGTAGCTCCCTGCGCTCCCGCAGCAGACATCCGATTCCGGCATTTCGACGAACGCGTCGCTTGCCACCAATCGAAGCAGGTCCCGCGGCGCCCGGCTCACCCGCTGGGCGTGAACGAGGTGGCAGGCGTCATGGCAGGTTACCTGGACGACATTCGCCTCAAACGTCGAACGCAGCTTCGGTGGATGCAGGGCCAGCCACTCCGAGAGGTCCTTCACCCGCTCGCTGAACCGTCGCGCCCGTTGCGCCCAGGTGGCATCGTCCTGGAGAAGATGTCCGTATTCCTTGAGGGTGGAGCCGCAACCGGCCGAGTTGATGATGATGGCGTCGAGCTCCCGGGCTTCGAACGCGGCGATGTTCCTTCGCGCGCATTCACGCGCCCGTTCCAGGTTGCCTCCGTGAGCATACAGCGCCCCGCAACAGACTTGGTCCCGGGGCGTGATCACCTCGTGACCCGCGCGATTCAGGAGGCGGACGCTCGCCAGTTGAGTCCGGCCGAACATCACGCTCATCACACAACCGCTGATGAACCCCACGCGGCTCCGGGGCGCCGGCCCATGGGCGGGCGATTCGTCCGGCAAGGTGACCGCCTCAAGATCGCGCGGCACCAGGTCCATGGCATCCCGCAGCCGGCCTGGCATCAGGCGCTCCAGTCGCAATGCCCGGAGGATTCGCACCGGAAGCAACGCGAGCTTCATCCGGGCGGGAAAGGGAAACACCTTCTCGATGGCGACCCGGCGAAGCAGCCGGTCCCACCATTTCCGCGAATGATGACCTTCAATGAATTCCCGGGTGCGCTCCAGCAATTGTCCGTATTCGACACCGCTCGGGCAGGCGGCCTCGCACGCGCGGCAGCCCAGGCACAGATCGAGATGCCGGACCGGACGTTCATCCAGGGCCAGCCTTCCGTCTTCCAACGCCCGCATCAGATGGATTCGTCCGCGCGGCGAATCGTTCTCATTGCCGGTCTCCAGGTAGGTCGGGCAGGCGCCCAAACAAAGTCCGCAGTGAATGCAGGCCATCGACTGGTCCGCATCCAGAAAGCCCGAGGCATCATTCTTCAAGGGACTCTTCACCATGGCATTTCAGGCAGGATGCGCTTCGGATCAAACGTCTCCTTGATCCGGCATAACAGGTCCATCGGCGGCCTTGTCGGCGCGCCGACGGGCTCCCCGCGATGATACACCAATCCGTTTCCCGCACGAGCGACAAAGGGAATGCCTCCAAGTCTGGAAACGGTTTCGGGGAGACGGGACGGGAGGATAGACTCCTGACGAACTCCCGGCGGGGCGCGTCGGAAATCGTCGTCATAAGCCAGATCGGTTGGCTGCCAGGACCCCAGTCGATCCGCCTGTTTGAGTTGCCAGGCGACGTCCGCGGCGGTGCCGGCGAAGCCCGCCACCACTGTCGTCGTGTTGCCTGACCCGCCTTGCGCGGGCTTGAGGTTGTGCCAGTCCAGGACGATGGGATCGAGGCCGCCCTCCAGCAACTGACCTCCAAGCCGGCCGGCCTGCTCGAACGTTTCGCAGTCGTGCCGCACAAAATGCTCGCGGGCCGGCAAGGGTCGGAGCTTGAAGGTGGCTTCCACAATGATTCCCACCGTGCCCCGGCTTCCCACGAATAATTTGCAGAGATCATAGCCGGCGACATTCTTGACCACCCGGCCTCCGGCGCGGATGAGGCGTC
>DATKEE010000539.1:0-2926 GCA_035544555.1 Candidatus Methylomirabilota bacterium | reverse complement strand
TGGTGCACGAACAAACTCGTGTGGGACTGCACGCTGATCGATGATAATGAGGACGCGTCGGGCGAAGGCCTGCTCGAAATCGCGGGCATCGACGAGACCGCCGGCAACCACGAACGCGACGACGTGGCGGTGAAGCACATCGATACCGGGCGCCGGAACGATCGGACGAATCTCGCGTGGTGGCGGCGGCCATTCGCGAATCCATCAGGACGGAAGGGGCAGTCGCACGCGCACGGTTTGTGGATCCTTTACTTCTCGCTCGCCGCGTTGCCGGTGTTTGGGCTCGGCCAGAGGTTGCTCGCCGGCCCCGGCCGCGACAGTCCCGGGCTGGTCTTGCTCGCGGTCTATCTCGCTTCAGCTATCAACCTTCTTTTTCTCACCAGTTTCCTCGGTCTGCGTCGTTACCTCCGGCAGCGGCGATTGACGATGCCGGCCCGGATTGCCGCTGGCTGGATTGGCACCGGCGTGGCCATCGGCGTCATGGTCCTGGTTGTCAGCCTGGTGCTTCCACGACCGGCCACAATGGCTTCGTTGCATTCGGCAGGTGACGCGTTGGCCGGCAGGCAACTGGAGGAACGGAATGTCATGGAAGATCGGGATTCAGATCGCGATTCAGCGGAGACAGACCCCGCCGGTGAAACCGGCAGGGACTCAAGCGGAAGTGAGTCCGGTGGCGAACCGGCCGAATCTGGGGAACGCCAACAGGAGCAAGGCGATGATCGCGGCCACGCGGACGGGGGTGCGCAAACCCGGACAACCGAAACGGCCAACGAGACAACTCCAGCCTTGCAGCCACCCTCGATGCCGGACTGGTTTCGTTGGGTCGCATGGGCGGTCCTGGCCTGCGCTCTGGTTTTCGTGGCCGTTCGACACTGGCGGGAGATTGTCGAGGCCATTCGTGAGTTGATCGATTCGTTGCGGGGACTGTTCCGCCGGGAACCGGCAAAGCGCGGGCAAACGCGCCGGGGTGGACCCTCAGGAGGGCCATTGCCTCCGCAAGTCCGTTTTGACGATCTGACGAATCCCTTCCGCCCGGGCGAGGAAGTGGATCCGGCTGCCGCCGTGCGGCGGACTTATGAAGCATTGGAACTCTGGGCGGCCGAACGCGGCACCGTCCGCGCCCCTGACGTGACGTCGATGGAATTCGCGCAATCGCTGATGTCCGCGCACCCGGAGCTGCGCGCCGGCATTCGTCAACTGGCACGGCTCCACGCCGGTCTGCTCTATGCCGGGCGTGAACCGGAAGAGGAGGAATTGCCGCCCCTGGCCGAACTGTGGGATGCCATGGAGAGTCAACAACCCGCTTCAGTTCCCCGATGATTATGCCTCACTCCTCACTCACCACTCATCACTCCCCCCCACCCCCGCCAGTTTCTCCCACAGTTTCCGCTGTTCCTCGGTCACCTGTTCAGGCACCTGGATCGTCACCACCGCATACAGATCGCCCCGGCCCTCCTTTCCAGCCGGCATTCCCTTGCCCCGCACCCGCAGCTTGTGCCCTGTCCGCGTCCCCGGTTGAATCCTCAGCGACACGTTCCCATCCAGCGTCGGCACGCTCACCGTCGCCCCCAGCACCGCATCCCAGGGCATGAGTTCCAGGTCGTAATACAGATCCGATCCCCGCACCCGGAAGTCCGGATGCTTCGCGAACCGCACCCGAAGGTAAAGATCCCCCGGCGTGCCGCCCCCCGCTCCCGTCTCACCCTTTCCCGCCACGCGAATCAACTGCCCCTCATGCACACCCGCCGGAATCCGCACCCGAAACGAATGCGTCCCCGTCTCAGCGGTCCGCGGATCCACACTGCGGAACGACACCGTCCGCACCGACCCATGAAAAGCCTCGTGCAGTGTGACGAGCAAATCGCCCTCGACATCGTGTCCCCTTTGCGCAAACGCGCCCCCGGCGCCGCGTGCCCCGCGCGGTCCATGCACTTCTTCGAAAACGCCTTCACCGCCGCCGGCACCTCGCGTTCCGCCGAAAAACTGTTCGAAAAAATCACTGAACCCCGTGCCGCCGAAATGGAATTCAAAATGTTCTCCGGGCCGGTTTCCGCGGAATCCCCCCGACTCTTGCCATCCCGGCGGTGGACGAAACTCCGCGCCCTGCTTCCAGTCCGCTCCCAGCGTGTCGTACTTCTTGCGCTTCTCGGCATCCCCCAACACCTCATACGCCTCGTTGATCTCCTTGAACTTCTCCTCTGCCACCGTCTTGTCCTTTGCCACGTCGGGATGATACTTCCGCGCGAGCTTCCGAAATGCCTTCCGAATCTCCTCGTCCGTCGCCGAACGGGAAACGTCCAGTGTCTTGTAGTAATCCTTGAACTCAACTGCCATATGCTACCTTCCCTGAAATCAAACTTCGCGACTCGCGCGCCATGACAAACCCTGATCCGATTTCTCAACCCGCATTTTCAAAGGCTGCCTTCCATGCGGCGCCAACGCAACACCCGGCCTGCCTGGGTGACAATTTCGTTCCAATCCACGGAACGCGGAATACCCATTCTTGTCCGGGCCTCACCTTCCGCAAGTCCGCCAAAATACTACGGCAACCCGATCCCAACTCCAGTTGCCCACCCCATGACCGCTTACTGACCTTAATGCGCATCCATCAGATCCGTGTCATAGTGACCCTGTTCAAGCATCTATTTAAGACCCGATTGTGCCATCGAGGCTCTTGCTTCGGCATTTCGAAATTGCATACTCCATCCCAAATGCGCCTTGGTCTGTGATGCCAAAACGACGATCAAGCCTCGACCAATCGATCCCTCTAAACATCACATCCATTTATACATCAAATGCATGCCAATTAATGGAGACGCGCCCACCAAGCCCTGATCGCTTCCTGAACCAGCGAGTGCAGGACCGCTGGATTAGTCCGGCAACCCGGATTTCTGCTCAGGGGCACCCCCTCTGCTAAACCTCCAAC
>DATKEE010000538.1:0-4229 GCA_035544555.1 Candidatus Methylomirabilota bacterium | reverse complement strand
GGAGTCCTGTGTTGGCTCGTGCCGGGAATGGTCCTGGAATGATTCGGTTGGCCGGATCACGCGGAGCGCCGGTCTCCGACCCGGCAAGTGGGTACTGTGCGGTTACACTGGCCGGCTCGGAGAGCGGCGCTCCGGCGGGGGAATGATGGCTCACATGCCCCGGTTCGCGCGCCACAACAGCACGCAGCCCACGGCTTCAAAGAGGAAGGTTGGAATCCAGACGATGAGGTGGGGCAGCAGCGTGGGTCGGGTTTCCAGCGCCTCGCCCAGAATGATGAATCCGTAATAGACCACGATCAGGATCAGCGCGAGGGCGAACCCGATGGAAGTCTCGCGCCGGTGCGCCTGGATTCCGAGCGGGATGCCGATCAGGGTGAAGCCGAAGCAGGCGAACGAAAACGAAACCTGCCGGTGAATCTGGACCTTCACCGGGAGGGTGAGATCCGGCGGGGGTTCGGGTGGCGCGGCGGTGCCGGGAGGCGGATCCGACGCCGTTGCCTGTCCGGCATGTGACAGGGCCGTTGCGGCCCGCAGTTCCTTGAGCTTCGCCAGCAATTGCGACAGGGTCATGTTCCCGAGGCTGGTGCGGCGTTGCCGGTCCGAGTCGCGTCCGACCCGGATGGCGGGCAGGGCCACCTCGCCCTGCTGGGGCATCGGATACCAGGTGTCGCCGCTGTGCATCGCCCCATGAGCCCGAAAGAGGACCAGTTCGAGGGTCCGCTCGATCTCGTCCACGCGCAGCCGAGCCTCGGGCGACTGGTAGTAGAGCTCCAGTCCGCTTTTTCGATCCACCGTGTACACCATCACGTTCTCCAACTGCTCCCCCTGCCGTCGTCCGATGTAGAGCGTCACGGTCGTGTCGTTCTCGTCGTCCTTGATATCGAAGCTCACGTATTGATTTTCGCCGAGCAGATCGAGCGATTCCTCGATACCGACCTGGTGGAGCAGGTGTTTGTAGGCGACACGCGAGCGCGGGCCGTATTCGAGGTTGATGAGGGCGCACACTCCGCTCATGAGCAACCCCAGCAGCAGAACCGGCCAGCACAAGGCCACGAGGCTGACTCCGCCGGCGCGGGCGGCGTTCAATTCCTGGTCGGCGCTCAATCTTCCGAACACCAGGAGCGTGGCGGTCAGCATCCCGAACGGCAGCGCGAACACGAGCAGGTAGGGGATCAACAATCCAACCGCCTTGCCGATGAGCAACGGATTGGCCTGTCCGCTCACGAGCAGTCCCAGGATGTCCTTCATCAGGTTCCCCAGCAGAAACAGGAAGCTGATCACCACCACGGTCATGAAGAGCGAAGCGAACACCTGCCGGAGAAGATAAGAATGAAGCGTGCGCATTGAAACCCGGGCGGACTGGGGCTGGAGAAAAGCTGGTGGCTGGAGCCGGAATCGAACCGGCGACACAAGGATTTTCAGTCCTCTGCTCTACCGACTGAGCTATCCAGCCAGCCAGGATGCGCATTCAAAGGCCGGCACACCTGTTTGGCAAGGGGAAACCTCGGGTTTGAAAATGTTGTTCAACGCCCGACAGGATCGCTAGAGTTCCAATCGTGTCACCCCGAATCCGCCTGATCCGTTTGCTGGCCTGGGCGCTGGCGCTGATGCTCGTGAGTCACGTGACGGAGGCGGCTTCGGATGAAGAGGGGCAGGGCGGAAGCAACACCCGCCGCCGGGAGTTGCTTCAGGAGATCCTCCGGATTCTGCCCAAGTCGGGCGCCTGGGAGACCTGGCAACAACGCACCGGCGAGTTGCCGCCGGACTTCAGCCGAATGTCCTCGGTCCCCTACCTGCCGGATCCGTTGCGGCTTTCCTCGGATGAACAGGTCACACGACGCGAAGACTGGCCGCGCCGCCGGGCCGAGCTTCTTCAACTGCTCCAACATCATCTGCTGGGCAGGGTGCCGCCTCACCCGTCGAATCTCCGTGTCACCCCGGGCCGTTCCCGGGAGGAACCCGGCGCCCACGTGAGCGAATTCGTTCTGGAGTTCGGCGCCGATCATCGCGCGCGACTCGAGGTGGAGCTTTTGCTGCCCAAAGGCCCCGGTCCATTTCCCGTCTTCATGACCCCGGCCTCCCAACGATCATGGGCCGTCCTGGCGGTGAGCCGCGGTTACATCGGCTGCGTCTTTCGGGCCGACGAGACGCGGGACAACACGGACACCTTTCCGGCCGCGTTCCCGGGGTTCGACTGGGGGCGGATGGCGCGAAGGGGCTGGGCGGCGGGCCGGTGCGTCGATCTGCTGTACAACTTCCCGGCGGTGGATCGCTCCCGCATCGCCCTCGCCGGGCATGGGGGGGAATACGGCAGGGCCGCCTTGATTGGCGCCGCGCTGGACGCGCGGATCACCGCCGTGGTCGCCAGCAGTGCCGGACCGGGCGGCGCCGTTTCGTGGCGCCATTTCTCGGAGGTTCAGTTTGGCGGGGGTATCGAACCGATGACGCGGAATCATCCGGACTGGTTCCATCCGCGACTGCGGTTTTTCGCGGGCCGTGAAAACAAGCTGCCCATGGATCAACACACCCTGATCGCCGCCATCGCTCCGCGTCCATGTCTGATCTCAACCGCTTTGAACGATCCCGCGGAAAGCGCGTGGGCGATCGAGCGCACCCTTTACGCGGCCCGTCCCGTGTATGCGCTGCATGGCGCGGAAGGCGTCCTGGCGTTGCGCTATCGCTTCGGCGGACCCGCGGCCGGAGCTCAGGACGTTGAATCCTGCCTCGACTGGCTGGACACGGTTTTTGGCCGGAAGGCCCTCGCGTCGAGCGATGGACCGGTTTTGCCCTCCTATCAGGAATGGAGGTCCGCGAGTCAGGAATCCCTGACACCGACCAACTTTCTCGAGCGCCCGTGGAATGAGCTGCTTTATACGGCCGGCGGCCAACGGATCCGCACGATGGATCAATGGCGCGCCAAACGGGAGGACATTGCCCAACGCGTCGTGTGGGGCCTGGGCCAGGCTCCCGCTCATGCAAAATCGCAGACCCCGGCGCAGGAGATTCCGGATGCGGAGAGGGCTTCGCTGCCTGATGATCCGCTGCCGCAGGGACTTGAACGGCGCTCCGTCCGTTTCGGCAACCATCTTGCCGGGCATTATTACCTTCCGGCGGGCGCCGGCGACTCCGGACAACGCCTCCCTGTGGTGATCTGGGTTCACCCGATCTCGTGCGCGACGGGTTTCGTGCCCGTGCACACGGGAGGCGAACCCATTCATCACGCGTTCGCGCGCGCCGGGTTCGCCGTCTTCACTTTCGACCAGATCGGCAATGGATCCCGGCTCACTGAGGCTTCGGGTTTTTACCGGCGCCATCCCCGGTGGTCATTGCTGGGCAAGCAGGTCGCGGACCTCCTCGCGGCGGTGGAGACGGTCAGTGAATCCCGGGTGGCGGACTCCGACCGCGTGTATGTCGTGGGTTACTCGACCGGTGGCATGGCGGCGCTGCACGCCGCGGCGCTCGAGGAGCGCGTCACCGGTGTCGTCACAATCGCCGGGTTCATGCCGATGCGTACTGACACCCGGGAAAAGGGCACCGGCGGACTGGCCCGCTGGTCCTACTGGCTGCCCCTGCAGCCCCGCCTTGGCGCCTTCGTCGGTCATGAATCCCGCGTGCCGTACGATTATCATGATCTGCTGGGAATGATCGCCCCCCGCCCGGCCCTGGTGGTGGCTCCACGCATCGATTCCCACGCCAACCTGCGGGATGTGCGGGACTGTTTTCAGGAGGGAGCCCGGGTGTACGATCTCCTCCAGGCCCCCGGGAATGCCCGCCTGATGGAGTTGGATGGCTATAATCATCTCTCCCCCAACGTCGTTCAACGCCTGATCGACCGGCTCAAGCCGGTCGCCGGTCTTTGATAGAGTGTTTGGAAAATCATCATTGGATCGCCGGGCCGCGTTCTGTGCGCCGCCTTCAGACGGTTTGCGCCATGGGCCGCCCAGCCTGGGTTTTCAAAAAATGCTTTTACAAAAATGCCGCCATTTTTGAAACCCCAAGCTCCCGGGATGTGTTAGAGTCAGCGGACCATTCATCAATAAACGGAGATCTCTTATGGAACAATTCATGGCCATTTGCATGGGACTGGGTCTGAGCGCGGCGTGCGGGTTTCGCGTGTTCGTGCCGTTGCTCGTCATCAGTGTCGCCTCCTATTCCGGACATTTGGAGTTGAGTGAAGGATTCGCCTGGATCGGAACGCCACCCGCGTTGATCGCCTTTTCGGTGGCCAC
>DATKEE010000537.1:0-5791 GCA_035544555.1 Candidatus Methylomirabilota bacterium | reverse complement strand
CATCGGAGTTCTCTCCCGCCAGCGTCATCCGGTAAATCACATCCTCACCGCTCAAAAACGAAGGACCCGGTAAGGTTTGGTAGGCTTGGCCACCTTCCGTCAGGACAAAGGCTGGACCCGTCCCGTAAGGCGTGCTCCCGGTGCGGTGCCCATGGTAGGTCTTGAGAAACTCGTAAGATCCATCCGGCTCGAGCAGGAACAGCATGGTCTCCGGTTCCGGGAACATGCCGACATACCACCAAACACCGAAGCCTCCCCACAACCGGCTCTCCGCCCCTGCGCCTGGCTCTACGAGCAACAGGCTTGAGGAGAAGCCCACCATTCATGACCAGCTTCCCGCCAGCCTGGAGGCATTCCTTCGTCCGCACTGAATCGACGGACCACCTGAAACTCCGATCCGTCAGGTCGAATACGGAACAAACAGTAGCTGGCCAGGCCGTAAACGTATCCGTTGGGATGCCAGTTGAGAGATCCAGGGTTGGAACCTTCGCTCCGGTCGTCGGGAAATCTGTGAACGATCTCCAATTCACGGTCGGGAATGCCAACGCGCAGGAGCTGGCCCGCATCGCCAGGGCTTGACGTTGGGGGTGTGGTGGCCACGGGTTCGCCGACGTAGCGCGGGACGGACGGGAGAGCGGCCTTACGGTTGGCGTCACGACCCCCGTCGGGAACCTTTCATCCCGATAGACCAGACCCCTGCCGGGCACACGAGCGCGGCGGCATTTGACTCCACTCCTCCGGCTTCATAGGCTCGCCCCGTTCAATCCGTGCTTTTCTCCCCGTCATATCGTTCCACCCCAAAACAGCGGGTCGCGATCACAGGCGCCGGCATCGTGACCGGACTCGGCGCCGGCTGGACTCCGAACGCGGATGGGTTTCGCACCGGTGCGCGGGCATTCCGTCCGGTGACGTTGTTCGATGTCTCCGGACAACGGGTCAGGATCGCCGCGGAGGTGGACCTGCCCGAGACCCTGCCGGATTTGAATATGACTGTCCGCGAGTGGCGGCGGATGGATCGGGCGGCGCGATTGTTGTTGATGGCGACCCGGGAGGCCTGGGCCCAATCCGGCTGGCGGCGCGATCCGTCGCAATCCCTGCCAATCGTGCTGGGAACGACCAGTGGCGGCATGAGCCTGGGCGAGGCGTACTATCGACAGGCCATTCGTCAACCGCACCGTCACCGCGGACAACCCACCCGGGTGCTCCATTACCAGGCCCAACAACAGGCGCTGACCGCGGCCGAGGCGTTCGGGGTGCGCGGCCCCATCACGGTCATCGCCAACGCCTGCGCCTCGGGAGCGAACGCGATCGGCCACGGCTGGGAATGCATTCGCAATGGACACGCGACCCGGGTTCTGGCCGGCGGATTCGATGCCTTGAGCCAGTTGGTGTTCGCCGGATTCGATTCCCTGCAGGCGCTGTCGCCGACCCAATGCCGCCCGTTCGACGCCCAACGGGATGGACTGGCGCTGGGTGAAGGCGCGGCTGTGGTCTGTCTCGAGGCATGGGAGGCAGCGGAGCGCCGGGGAGCTCGCGTGCTGGGTGAAGTCATTGGTTACGGCGCGGCGACCGACGGGCATCACCTGACCCAGCCGCATCCGGACGGCGCCGCGGCGTTCGCGTCCATGACCGAGGCCTGTCATCGGGCGGATGTCCAGGCGGAACAAATTGGCTATGTGAACGCGCACGGAACGGGGACGCCATTGAACGATTCGGCGGAGGCGTCGGCAATTTCACGATGGGCGGGCCCGCACGCGAACGCGCTGGCGGTCAGTTCCACAAAGGCCAGCATCGGCCACCTTCTCGGCGCGGCGGGCGCGGTCGAGGCCGTGGTGTGTTTGATGGCTTTGGAGGGCCAATGGCTGCCGCCCACCGCCACCCTTCGAACACCGGACCCCGCGTGCGGGTTCGAAGTGGTGACAAAGCCCCGTGGCGCCCGGTTCGATCACGCCCTGACAAACTCGTTCGGGTTTGGAGGCGCGAACGCCACGTTGATCCTGAGGAGGAACCCGTGAGCGGGGTGTCCGTCATCGGCACGGGAGCGGTCTCGCCGGCCGGCTGGGGAGTCGCGCCGCTCTGGGATTGTGTTCTCGCGAATCAACCCGTGCCGGCGACGCCATTGCCGCGTCCGGGCTGGGAATCCCCGTTGATGATTCGCCGCGCGCCGCAGTGGAAACCCCGGCCCGCGTTCCTGTCGCATCCCCGGCTGCGGCGCGCCAGTCCCATTTCGAGCTACGCCGTGGCGGCGGCGTTGGAGGCTTTGGGCCCGGAGGCGGATCCGGCGTCACAACCTCCCGAACGGCTGGGCATCATTCTTTGCGTGATGTCGGGCTGTGTGAACTATTCGCGCCGGTTCTACGACGAGGTCCTGGAGGATCCCGCCACCGCCAGTCCACTTGTGTTTCCCGAAACGGTGTTCAACGCGCCGGCAAGTCATCTGGCCGCGCTGCTCGGGGCAACCGGCATCAACTACACACTCGTGGGCGATCCGGGCGTCTTCCCCCAGGGACTCGCCCTGGGAGCCGACTGGCTGATCGAAGGACGGGTGGAGGGTTGCCTCGTGATCGGAGCCGAGGAAGGCGACTGGCTCACGGCGGATGCATTCCGTCTCTTCCATCGCCAGCTCATCCTGGGCGAAGGCGCCGGGGCGCTTTACCTGAAGCCGCAACCGGAGCATGGCACTCCCACCCGGCTGTCCGCAGTCACCGACCCCCATTTGTTCACGCGCGACCAAAACCGCCGCCAGGCCGCCAACGCCATGCGCGCCCAACTTCCCGCGCCGAAACCCGGTGAACTGCTGGTGGACGGACGGGTGGGCGTGGAACGGATGGATGCCGCCGAGCGGATCGCCTGGAAGGACTGGCGGGGCGACTGTGTCCATCCCAAGACCGTGCTCGGCGAAGGCCTGATGGCCGGGTCGGCGTGGCAGTGTGTGATCGCGGTGGAGGCCTTGAAGCGCGGCCGGTGTTCCGTGGCAACCGTCAGCGTGGTGGGTTGCAACGAACAGGCGATCGGAGCCCGCTTCGAGGGCAACATCGTAGCAGCGGACGTGAGTCCGCTCTGACTTTCCGTTCCGGGGCAGGACGCCCAAATCGCGCTCTCCTCCATTCTTCGAGAATCACGGGCATTTCACCCACTTTAAGCGTCCACTCGCCGACCGCCGGTTTGCCATTGAATCATCGCGTCGATTCCGCAGAATCGCCGCCCATGCCATCGAGAGTCATCCTGGTCACCGGCGCCAACGGCGGTCTGGGCCGCGCCATCGCCCGGGCCTTTCTCGAGGAGGCGGATTCCAACTTCGTCTGGCTGGGCGTGCATCGCGCGCGGGAGGAGACGGATCGTTTGAAATGGGAATTCGCCGGCCGTTGCGACACCTTGCAACTCGACGTGCGCCAATCCGAGGCGTGGGAACGCGCGCTGGAGGAGATCACCGCAAAGCACGGACGCCTCGATGTGCTGGTGAACAACGCGGGGCAGCATCGGGATGCCCTGCTGGCGCAAATGTCCCCGGCCGATTGGGACGAGGTGGTGGCCACGAATCTGACCGCGACGTTCCATGGCTGCCGCGTGGCGATTCCCGTCATGATCGGACAGCGCGCCGGACGCGTCATCAACGTCGCCTCGCTGAGCGCCCTGCTGCCGCCGGCCGGACAAGCGAATTACGCGGCGGCCAAGGCCGGGATTGTCGCGCTCACCCGCTCGCTGGCCAAAGAGGTCGCCCGCATCGGCATCACCGTCAACGCCGTCTGCCCCGGTTACATCGAAACCGAGGCCCTCGAAGCTCTCGGACCGGAGGAGCGCGAGGCGGCGCGGATGCGGGTTCCCATGCGGCGGTTTGGGCGTCCCGCCGAGGTGGCGGCGGCCATTCAATTTCTGGCTTGTCCGGATGCGGCTTACATCACAGGCTCGGTGCTCAAGATTGACGGCGGCATTCTTTAAATCCCATGGATGACTCAATTGCCCTGAAACAACGGCTCAAGCAGTTGATGGTGGAGAATCTGATGTTGCAGGTGAGCGCAGATGAGATTGCAGACGATCAGCCGCTGTTCGGCCCGGGCAGCCTGGGGCTGGACTCCGTGGATGCCCTGCAACTGGTCGTCGCGCTCGACAAGAACTTCGGATTGAAAATTCCCGACCCCGCCGCCGCCAAGTCCATCCTGGAAAACGTCAACACCATCGCCTCCGCCGTGCAGGCCGCCGGACGCTAAGCCGCCCTCCTTCGTGCGATCCCTCACCCTTCCTCACCGCCATTGTCCAACGCCGTTCCCGCGGCGTCCCCGTTCCGGATCTCCCTCAGCCACCCCGCGGACGCCCTCCGCCGGACTCTTGCGCCGCGCCCTGTCCGCATTTCTCCTGTCCGTCGTCGCCTGCGGCACCCTCCACGCCGCGGAGTATGCCATCCAACTGACCCGCCCGGTCACCATCGGAACCCGATACGACCTCGACACCCTTGCCGTCATCGAGGAGTCGGGAACCATCAAAACCGGCGAGGAATCCCAGGAAAGCGAGTCGAATGTCACGCTGCGCTTCCACGCGACCGGCGAGGTGTTCGACGTGGACAACAAGGGCCGCGAAATCCGGACCATTTATTCGATTCGAAGCTGCACTCGCACCACCGGAGGCGAAACAGCCGAATTGCTGCCCGAGGGAACCCTGTTGACGGTATGGACTGAACATGGCGACTTGCGCTTCCAGTTGCCCGACGGCGAGGTGGCCGGAAACGCCACCGACGTCCTCGGATTGCTCGTGCCGGTTTTCAAGGGCGGACGCGACGACGACGAGGTGTTCGGCACCCGCCGTCCACAGCGTCCCGGCAGTTCCTGGCCGGTCAACAAGGAGGCGGCCGTGGCAGACCTCAAGGCCAAACGATTCTTCACCGAGCCCCGGCATCTCCAGGGAAACAGCCGGCTGGTGGGAATCACGAACACCAACAACATCGATTGCCTGAAAATCGTTTCCGAGGTCAGCATCCGCCAGCTCACCGTCCCCCTGCCGGACTCCCTTCGCGTCGAAACCGGAACCGTGCGGGCGGAAATCACAGGACTGTATCCCCTGGATCCGCGGAAAGGCCGCCTCCAGGAAATCAACCGCGTCACGCTTTCGATGCAAATCAAGGGGAACTCGCCCGGGCAAGGCGCGGAGACCACGATCGACTCGACCATGAACCGCACGGTGACACGATCCTTTCGATTTCATTAACGACCCTGTGGGCTGGTGTTGACATTTCAGCACCGATGCCACCAAGCTCCTCACAGCTCTTATCAAAGGAACCTTTCCTTCACATCGGCATTATGAACCATCCCGACATCCGCAAATTCCAAACCCAGGGCGCAGAGACAGCATTGGGTGGATTGTCGATCCGATCCGGTCTCTTGAACAGTCCGGCGGATTCCTCGTCCTCATATTCCTCATCATCCAGTTCATCGTCGTCATCCACCAGCCCGACTTCCGCTTCCATGTATTCCCAAGCGTGTCCCGGAGAGCGCGTGGAAACCTGGCCATCGCACTGGCGGAAGGCCCCCGCCCGGATGTCTCGGAATCCCTCGAACCGGCCCGCGGCCGCCTCCCGTGTGCTCAGCCGCGTGGGAAAGGGATGAACTCCGGAGAACCGCGCGCCGGACGTTTTCCGACAGATTGAGCCGATTGAGGATTGCGATTGACCGCCCATCCAGGCAGTCCACCAATGAAGCAGTCAGGTGAACACATCAAGGAGGATGTTACCCGAGCAAAAACTCATTCTTCGCACCCGGCTCCCCCTGGGAGATTCCCTCATGCTGACCACCGCGGTGCG
>DATKEE010000536.1:0-3681 GCA_035544555.1 Candidatus Methylomirabilota bacterium | reverse complement strand
AAACGGCACCTTCTGCCGCGACGTCTCCAGCACTTTCTTGAACTGCGCGAAAATCGCCTGCGCCGTCTCCGGCCGCAGATACGCCACGTTCTCCTCGTCCGCCACCGGCCCCACATACGTCTTGAACATCAGGTTGAAGGGACGGGGGGCGGAGAGCTCCGCACCACATTGAACGTCCGGGCAGAATTTCGTGCTTTCCTCGACCTCCTCCTCAAACACCTCCCGCAGCGGTTCCGGCGAATCCATCCCCCGCCCCAGATAAAACCTCCTCGCACGCTCGCGCCCGCTTTCAATCGGTTTACCGGCCGAAACCAACACCGCAAAATTGGTCCCATCCGTCCTATCCGTCCCATGAGTCCCATCCATTCCATCCCTCGCCCCCTCGCACCGATACACCCTCCCGGATCGCGCCTCCACCTGATCCGCGCGGTACCGCTTCCTGCACGCCATACATTCCACCATCAAATCCGCAAACGTCTTCGTATGCCCGCTGGCCTCCCAAATCTTTGGCGACATGATGATGGTGGCGTCCAATCCCACCACATCGTCGCGAAACCGCGTCATCTCCTTCCACCAGGCCTCCTTCACGTTCCGCTTCAACTCCGTCCCCAGCGGACCGTAATCCCAAAAGCCGTTGATCCCGCCGTAGATCTCAGAGGACTGATAAATGAATCCGCGGCGTTTACAGAGGGAGACGATCTTCTCCATCAGCTCGTTGACTTTCGGTTCGGCCATAAGCCGCGCAGTTTTCGTGAACCCTCCCCCCCTGTCAAGGAAGCCCCCGCCTCCGACACCCATCGAACCATGGTGGACGCCCGCATTCCGGTTGCGCTATCTTCTCCGCGCGTCACCACCATCGCCCATCATGCCACCCGACACACACAGCCATTCACCACCCGCTGATCTCCCCCGCTATCAGCCGGACCAGACTTACGAGTGGAACTACTCACACGCTCCGGACCCCGTCGCCTTCGAGGTTCCCGAACTCCCCGGCGACTGGACGTATGCCGGTCTCCCGGTCGCCTCCCCGCTCGCCATCGCCGCCGGTCCCCTCCTCAACGGACGCTGGCTCCTCTATTACGCCTCTCTCGGCTTCGACGTCCTCACTTACAAAACCGTCCGCAGCCGTCATCGTCCCTCCTATCCCCTCCCGAACCTGCAACCCGTCGATGCCCCGCGCCTCACCGGCGACGACACGGAACTTCCAGCCGCCGACACGCCGTCCGGAAGCTGGGCCGTGTCGTTCGGCATGCCTTCGCGCGAACCCGACATCTGGCGCGCCGACGTGGAATCCATCCGCCGCCAACTCTCTCCCGGCAAGCTCCTCTCCGTCTCCGTCGTCGCGACGCCCGACTCCGATTGGACGACCGAACAACTTGCCGCCGATTTCGCCCAATGCGCCCGCTGGGCCGTCGAAAGCGGCGCCGACTGTGTCGAGGCCAACTTCTCCTGCCCGAATGTCGCCAGCGCGGACGGCCAGCTTCATCAACAACCCGAATCTGCCGGGCTTGTCGCGCGCATTATTCGGGACACCATTGGCGCCACGCCGTTTCTCATCAAACTCGGCCACGTGCCGGAGCCCGATCTCGCGGGCCGACTCATTGACGCGCTCGCCCCTCATGCCGACGCCCTCGTCATGGTGAACTGCATCCCGGCGCGCGTTCGCGCCAACGACGGCACGGCGCTGTTCAACGGCGAATCGCGCGGCATCGCCGGCGATGCGATCCGCTCCGCCTGCCTGGAACAAATCCGCTGCTTCACCGGCCTCATTCGCGAACGACAGTTGAAACTCCGCGTCATCGGCGTCGGCGGGATCTCCACGGCGGAACACGTGAACCAATTCCTCTCCGCCGGCTGCGAAGCCGTCCAACTCGCCACCGCCGCCATGCTTGATCCCACCGTGGCCCTCCGTCTTCGCGCGGTCCTGCAATCATCCGAATCGCCAGGTTCCCGCGACTGATTCCCAAGGCTCACGAATCACGTTGCCCCCGACGATTTGGAGTGCATAGGGGCGCGGCGTTCCACCTGCGCCACCTGTTCCCGCGGTCTTACCACGCGCTGAATTAAAGCCCTTCGAACCGGGCGACCAATTGTGATGTCACCGCATCGACTTGACCCGAAAACCGTCTCCGCATCCCCTTGCCGCGCCAACGGCGCAACCACTCCTCAGCCCGGGGCAACGCCCCGGGAACACACCCAAACAAATCCTCCGCCCTGAAGGGGCGCAACCCGGCGAACAAAACCTGCCCGGCCGCATTAAATTCCACACGCGCTCACAGAATCCCCGCGCGCCGTCGGCGACGTTTTGGAGTGCGGCGATGGAGCGCAGCGACTTCGCCGCTTTCGAGCGGGTGGGGAGGCGGTGAGGTGGAGGAGCGTGTATTCGGCATTCGAAAGCGGCAGAGGGCTTCGCCCACGACCGCACTCCAAAACGCTGGCGCGCAATCCGGAGAGCCCCGTGCGAACCCGGCGGCGTTTCGGAGTCCATAGCCGCGTGGCGTTTACACCGCTTCACCTCGGCACTGCGACACCGACTTCCAATCCGCCACCCGCCGTCCCACATTCTCTGTGCCCGCAAACTACGACTTGCCATTCCCACCCATCCCCGGATTGGGTTCGCCCGAATCCCACTCCGAACGCAAGAGGCCGTTGACCGTGTGATCGACGAACCTGTCGTAAAGCCATTCGGCCTGACGGATCACGCCTTCTTCCTTAAAGCCGAGCCGACGCGGGTCACGCGGCCAAACCCCGTTCCCAGCAAGGGGCTGTCACTCACCCACAAAACCTTGACTCGATGATCCCCTGGATTCGCCACTGCCGTTGTTCTGTTGTTCCGCTGATCAGCCAGCCCAGCTTTCCATACCGCCCTGCTTCCGTGTCCTTGGGTGAATCAGTCCCAGTGCCGCTGTGTGTGAGCCCTCCCACCAGGCCGGCGAGACGAAATCCAGTTCCGCCGCCCCTTCCAGAACCAGGCTCCGAAGCGCGACATACTCCCCGAGAGCCTTCGCAGTCCCGTCCGGCACAAAGAGCGTGATCGCGAAACTGCCGGGTTCACCTTGCATGGCTTGCCGCCTCGACGAAGGCTTCCGACCTGCTTCAGACCTTCTCCATCCCCGAGACCACGTACTCGACCGCCGCGCCTGAGACGGTCACCAATTCGATCTTGTCCGAAGCCCCCATCGTCAACTCCGGCTTCACCACAACGATCTCGGAGGCGGGGATCGATTTGTCCCGGTCCAGAATGCGCACCTGACTCCCGCCGTTTGGCTTGTAATAAAGGTTAACCGTGGTCGCGCTTCCGCCCGTGTTCACCACGCGCACATTGTTGACGATCGCCCCCAACGCATTGGCATCCACCGTGAAAAGGGCGGTCGTTGCCGCCCCGCTGATCCCGCCGTGCCCCAGCAGTTTGATTGTGAATGGCATATCAACTTCCTTCCTCAGGCTTTGGTGCCTGTCTTCAGCTCAGTCTCGTTCCAGCCCATTGACCATGTAGTCCACCGTCGTTCCAGTCCCCGCCAGGTTTACCTGGACCTTGTCGCCCTTCCCAAGCGTCACCGCATCCTCGATGACCAGCGTCCCTTTCGCCGCCACGACGTGATCCTTTTTGGCGACGCGCCGCGCGGTGGTTCCCGAGGGCTTTACGTACACGTTGAGTGTCACCTGGTTCGTCGTGTTGCC
>DATKEE010000535.1:0-3059 GCA_035544555.1 Candidatus Methylomirabilota bacterium | reverse complement strand
TTCACGCCCAGGCACAACACGCTCACCCGCATCGGCGTGCTTGTGTCGCCCAACGCGTAGAAGGCGCGCGCCACCACGTTCACCACCGAGAACCCGAGCAACGCCGGCGCCAGAAAGACCAGCGCCAGCGCCGTTTCACCGGTGTCGAACGGCCCGAACCGTCCGCGCTGGTACAACAGGCGGATGATTGACTCGGCTTGCAGAACCATCACGAGCGTCGCGAACAGATTGATGAACAGAAGATACGAAAGCGCCTGGGAAATCGTCTGACGGAACTCCGGGTACTTCTTTTCCGCCGCCAGGCCGGACAATGTCGGCAACAGGAACGTCGCGAGGGAAATCACGAACAGGCCCTGCGGCAATTCCATCAAGCGCACCGCGTAATCGAACGCCGCCACGATGGGCGCGTCGATGGCGAATGCCACCCCCAGCGTCACCAGGATGTTCACGTGATACGCCGCCACCCCCAGCGTGCCCGGGATCATCCGGCGCCCGACCGTGCGCACGGTTGAATCCCGCCACGGTGTCACCCAGCGGAAACGGTATCCCCCGCGCAGCAGCAGCGGCAATTGCAATCCCGCCTGAAGGACCCCGGCGATCAGCACGCCGAACGCGAGCGCAAACACCTGTTCGGACACCTCCTGTCCCAGGAGCGGCGCCAGCCAGAACACCGACGCGATCATCACCACGTTCAACACCGTGGCGCCGAGGGCGGGAATGAAGAAATGTCCCCGCGCGTTCAGCATCGCCATGAACAGCGCCGTGACACAGGCCAGCACCATGTAGGGGAACATCAGCCGCAACAACTCGAGCATCAGCCGCGTCTCCACCGCGAATTCCCATCCGCGCAACGCGACGCTGATGCCCAGCAGCACCACCACGATGGTCGCGCCCGCCAGGACCAGCAGCGCCGACAACACCGCGTTGGCGGCCTGCCACATCTCCGCAGGCGTCCCCCCCTTCTCCTTCTCCTTGAAGATGGGAACAAACGCCGCCGTCAACGCCCCCTCCCCCAGCAGCCGCCGGAACAGATTCGGAACCATGAAGGCGAACTTGAAGGCTCCGGCCACCCAGCCCGTTCCCATGAAATTCGCGTACACCATCTCCCGAACCATGCCGAGTATCCGGCTGATCAGGGTGGCCAGCGCCATCGCACCGGAGGATTTGAGCATCTTCGACATTCCCGCGAGTCCGGGGAGTTAATCGCGAAGTCCCTTCCTTTGTCAGGTTTAATCACATCCTCCGGGCAGCCGCATCGACCGGCAGCATTGACGACACCGGGGACCCTGACTTAATAACGGGATGTTCCGCCTCAGAGCCTGTCTGAAAATTCGAAGGAATTCTGTTACGAAACCGGCTCTTCCTGGCCTCTTGTTGTCCGGTTGTTTGCTCGTTGCCGGTTGCGCCTCCCCCGCCATCCCCTCCTCAGACGACGATGCCTCGGACATCCCCCGGAACCCCGTCGAAGTGACGCCCATCGACGCGTTGCGCGGACGGGTGGCGGGTGTCAACGAGGAGGTCCGTTTTGTCGTTCTGCGATTTCCGGTCGGTCAGATGCCGGCGGTTGGCCGGCGATTGTATGTGTATCGTGACGGCAATCTGGTGGGGATGGTGAGGGTCTCCGGGCCGCACCGCGACATCAACACGGTCGCCGACTTGATGCAGGGAAACGCGTCCGTGGGGGACGAGGTGCGCGACCGTTGAGAGAACTACCGGGAATCCTTGAAACACCGTGTCCGGCGCCCCTCCGGGCGCGCGCCTATTCTGCCGGGCGGGAGGGCTTCGACTTCGCCCGGTCCTTCTTCTGATAAGGCGAATGGAGATTGAAGTAGATTCCGCACAAGGGGCGGTCGGTGTCCGTCTGGCTGAGGATGATGGTGACCTGGCGGTCGAGAGCAATCCCGTGACGCAGATTCGCCCCCCGCTTGTCATAGGCATCGATCGCCTTCTTCATCAGCGACACCAGCGCCTCCCGGCACTGCTCCGGCGTCTTGTTCAGGCACACGATGTATTTTTCGAACGCGGACAAGGCCTCGTCGATCTCGTGCCGGAACTTTTCCACGGTCAATTCCATGGCGCTCATTAAAGGCCCAATCGGGGGTGGAAATCAATCATCGGCATTTCTTCCGGTCCTCTTGCGGGGCCGCGGCCCGAACAGCGCCGTGCCCAGGCGAATCACGGTCGCTCCCTCCTCGATGGCCACCTCGAAATCACCGCTCATGCCCATGCTCAACTCGGTCAGCGGCGCGCCCAGCGATTCCTGGCATTGATCCCTCAATTCCCTCAGGCGGCGGAAGACCGGGCGCACCTTTTCAGGTTCCGGGCTCCACGGCGCGAGGGTCATCAGCCCGTGAATCTCCAGGCGCGGCAATGCGTTGAGCGCTTCCAACTCCGCCATCAGCGCCTCCGGCCGGTAGCCAAACTTGCTCGACTCACCCGCCACATTCACCTCGATCAGCACCGGCAACGATTTCGCCGCTCGCGCCGCCCATTTGTCCAACTCCGTCGCCAACGACAGACTGTCCAGGCTCTGAATCCGCTCGAACAGGAAGACCGCATCGCGGCATTTGTTTGACTGGAGATGCCCGATCAACTGCCATCGCAGGTTTCCCGGACATTGGGGAATCTTGGCCCGGGCCTCCTGGACCCGGTTTTCGGCAAAGCACCGGAGTCCCAGATCGGCCGCGGCACGGACGGCTTCAGGCGGTTGACCCTTGGTGACAGCCAGCAGGCTCACCGAGGAAGGCTCGCGGCCCGAACGCTCGCAGGCCGCCTCCATTCGCTTCCGGATTTGATCGAGATTGGCTTCCAAATCCACGGCCGCAAGCTTCGTGCAACCCCATGCGCCTGACAAGCCTTCCCCTTTCGACCCGTCCAATGATTCCCCGGGCGCGTGACATCCGGTGCGTTGCCTCGTCTGAATAATCACTCAACCGCTGTGAACCCGGGCAAAGCCAACCTTGTTCCCGTTGAAACCGACGTCATCTCCGTGTGGAAAATCCACCGGACCCGACCTGATGATCCAGTGCCGCGCATGGAAAGAGCGGGTATCCGGCCGA
>DATKEE010000534.1:0-3419 GCA_035544555.1 Candidatus Methylomirabilota bacterium | reverse complement strand
CGACATGAAAGTCACCCTCAACTGGCTGAAACAATACGTCGATATCGACGATTCACCCGAAGCCCTCGCCGAACGCCTCACCATGGCCGGCATGGAGGTCGAGTCCATCCACAAGCTCGGCGGTGAGTTCGATGGCATCGTCGTCGCCAGGGTCCTCTCCCGCGACCCGCATCCCAATGCCGACAAACTCTCCCTCTGCCGCGTCGAGGATGGCCGGGGCGAACGCCAGATCGTCTGCGGCGCGCAAAACTTCCAGGCCGGCGACAAGGTCCCGCTCATCCTGCCCGGCCATTCGCTCCCAACCCAAGCCGGCGAACCCCCGTTCACCATCAAGGTCGGCAAAATCCGCGGCGTCGAATCCCAGGGCATGCTCTGCTCCCCAAAGGAACTCGGCCTTTCCGACGACGCCCAGGGCCTCCTGATTCTTCCAGCCGATGCCCGGGTCGGCCAGCCGTTCGCCGAACACCTCGGCCGCGCCGGCAGCGACGTCCTCTATGACCTCGAAATCACACCGAACCGTCCCGACCTCAACAGCGTCATCGGCATCGCCCGGGAAATCAGCGCCGCCACCGGGAATCCTCTCAAGCTCCCCGTCATCCAGTTTCTCGATACTTCCTCCGAACCGGTCCTCGGTGTCGTCGATGTCCGCATCGAGGAACCGGCACTCTGCGGCCGTTATGTGGCGCGCGTTCTTCGCAACGTAAAAGTCGGCCCCAGTCCCGACTGGCTCCGTCACCTGCTCGAACAGGTCGGCCTGCGCAGCATCAACAACGTGGTCGATGTCACCAACTACGTCTTGCTCGAAACCGGCCAGCCGCTCCACGCCTTCGATTATCATCTCCTCGCCCGCCCTTCGGAATCCTCCCCGACGCCGCCCACCATCGTCGTCCGACGCGCCAGGGACGGTGAGAAGTTCGTCACACTCGACGGGGAGGAACGCGCGCTGACCGGCGACATGCTGCTCATCGCCGATGAACTGAAGCCCGTTGCGCTGGCGGGTGTGATGGGCGGCCGGAACTCCGAAATCAACGAGCGCACGTCGGATGTTCTGATCGAGAGCGCCTGGTTCGAACCCCGGAACATCCGCGCCACCTCGAAAAGACTCGGCCTCAGAACCGACGCTTCCTACCGCTACGAACGCGGCGCCGACATCGGCATCTGTGACTGGGCCAGCCGGCGCGCCGCCCAGCTCATCGCCGGACTCGCCGGCGGTCAACTCCTCGCCCATGCCATCGACGCTCATCCCGGCGTCTCGCAACCCCGGGAGATCCCGCTCCGCTTCCATAAAACCGATCAGCTCCTGGGCGTCCCCATCCCCCCCGCCGAACAGACCGCCCATCTCCAGCGTCTCGGCATCGAACCCGTTCAACAGGGCGCCGATTCCGCGACCTTCCGCATCCCCACCTTTCGCGTCGATTTGAAACGCGAGACCGATCTGATCGAGGAAATCTGCCGCCTGCACGGTGTGGATCGCATCCCCGCCACTCCGCCGCGCGGCGCCATCGGCTCGCATCCCCACGACGCCGTCCACGATCAACTCGCCGAAGCGCGCCGCCTCCTCACCGGTCTCGGCCTCGACGAGGCCCAGGGACAAACGTTGATCTCCGACACGTCCGCGCGACTCGTCACCGGCGACTTCATCACGCTGGACAATCCGCTCAGCAGCGACATGAACGTGCTCCGGCCCGGCCTGCTGCCCGGATTGCTCGACGCCTTGAGCCACAATCTCAGCCGCATGAACCAGGACGTGGCCCTGTTCGAGATCGGCCGTGTGTTCATTCGCAAGGAAAACCAGCCGGCCGAATCCCGCCGCATCGCCCTCGCCATGACCGGCCGCCGCCATCCCTCGTTCTGGTCGGGCACGGAGGGGGACGCGCGATTCGATCTGCACGACCTCAAGGGCGTGCTCGAGGAATTCTTCCAGCAGTTCGGCGTGCGCGGCCTGGTTTACACGCGGCGCGACGAAGCCTCCGCGTTGTTCGTCGAGTCCGCCTCCATTCAACTCGGACGGCAGGAGATCGGGCAGATGGGACAACTCCTGCCCACGCTGGCCCGCAAGTTCGACCTCCGCGACGCCGTGCTCCTCGCCGAACTGGATCTCGACCTTCTCCTTGCCCGCCGCAATGTCGCCCGATCCTTCAAACCACTGCCCGCGTTCCCGTCCATTCGCCGCGACATCGCCATGATCCTGCCGGAAGCCACGACGCACGACACGGTTCTCATGGCTGTCAAAAAGGCGAACCCGGCCCATCTCGAACACGTGGATCTCTTCGATGTGTTTCGCGGGGACAACGTCCCACAGGGACAGAAGAGCATGGCCTATGCGTTCACCTATCGCAGCCCCGAACGCACCCTGACCGACGCCGAGGTGAACAAGGCTCACGAGGCGCTGGTCAATCGGTTGAAGGAGGAACTGAACGCGGTCATCCGCGATTCGTAATTGGATCCCTACGCCGATCCCAACGCGTAGCAGCGGAGGTGACGACGCTCTGGCATCCCGTTCCGGGGAGGGATGCCCGAATTGAGCGCCACGTCCAATCTTCGATCATTGCCCTCCTCCACTTGCTTCCGGTCACACCCCGCGGTTTCCCATCTGCCGGTTGAAGGTTATCAATCCTTCCGTTCAGGCCCCTGAACCGGCTCCAATTCCGATTCCGGATTCGCGTCCGCGGATTTCTGCTCCTCCTCGCCTGCCGCCGGTTTTTCGCGTTTCGGCCACATCTGTTTGGCGCGCCGCAACCAGCGTCTGGCCCACACAAACTCGGTCGCCAGAATCGCCAGACCCAGCGGAATCACCACAATGGCCGGCCCCGGCAAAACCACCATGAAAATCCCGATCAACAGCACCGTGCCGCCCACCACCGCCACGATCACCTTCCGGATCAGCTTGAGATCGGGCAGCATCAGCCGCCATCTGAATGTCTTCAGATAATTCCGCATGACAGGTTTTGTTCAGCCTCCGTCCGGCGCTTCCGCGGTCCGCGATTGAAGGAGGAATTGTATTCTGTTGGCAGTCCGCACCCGAGTGAGCCCGCGGAAAACCAGAATCACTGTTCCCCAGCACCGCCCCGCGCGCAAGCCAGTGCGCATGACCCGCGCTTCTCGCATGGAAAATTCGAACACACGCGAAGTCGGCGACGTTTTGGAGTGCGGCGATGGAGCGGAGCGACTTCGCCGCTTTCCGAGCGGGTGGGGGGGGTGCGCTGGATGAACGCCCGTCCGGCATATGAAAGCGGTAGAGGGCTGGCGCCCACAACCGCACTCCAAGACGCTGGCGCGCGATTCGGGAAGCCCCCTCCGAAATCGGCGACGTTTTGGACTGCGGCGATGCAGCGGAGCGGATTCGCCGCTTTCGAGCGCGGATGGACGTGGTGCGCTCGATGAACGCCCGTCCGGCATTCGAAAGCGGTAGAGGGCTG
>DATKEE010000533.1:0-5982 GCA_035544555.1 Candidatus Methylomirabilota bacterium | reverse complement strand
CTGCCATTCCGGGGTGGAGATGGCCAGGAGCGCGGGCTTATCCGAACTGCCGATGAAATCGAAATCGACGGACATGATTTATTTGAGTTTGAGAGTGGCGGGCAGGGGAGGCTGGCTGTGTTTGCCACGGAGTTCGGCGGCGCGGGTCATTCTGAGATCGCCGATCTCGGATGTGGATTCGCCGCGGGCCTTCTTGATGTTGTCGATGCCGCGCGACACGGGACCCCGCTTGCTGCAATAGAGCATGGCGGTTTCCTCGCTGATGATACCCTTTTCGAAGGCGTCCAGGCAGGCCTGGTCGAACGTCCGCCATCCGAAGGGATAGGCGGCCTCGATGATTTCGTAGAAGCTTTTTCCCTCGCTTTCGCCGTGAACGATGGTGTCCTGGGTTCGAAGGTTGGAACCCATGATCTCCAACAAGGCGTGCCTGCCGCCCTCTTCCTTCGGCACCAGGCGCTGACTCACGACCCAGCGGAGGGTGTCCGCCAGGCGCAGGCGGATCTGCTCCTGTTCCTCCTGTTCGAACATGCCGAGGATGCGGTTGATGGTCTGGCCCGCATCGATCGTGTGCAGGGTGCTGACGACGAGGTGACCCGTTTCCGCGGCGCCAAGACCGATCTCGACCGTCTCGCGGTCGCGCATTTCGCCGACCAGGATCACCTTGGGCGCCTGACGGAGGGAGGCCCGGAGTCCGCTGGCGAAGCTGTTGAAGTCGGTTCCCATCTCGCGCTGGTTGAAGGTGGCGCGCTTTTGCGGATGAACGAACTCGACCGGATCCTCCAGGGTGATGATGTGGACGGACTTGGTTTCGTTGATCTGGTTGAGAAGCCCGGCAAGGGTGGTGGACTTGCCCGATCCCGTGGCGCCGGTAACGAGGATCAATCCGGTCTTCTCCTTCGCCACCTGGTGGAAGATAGGCGGCATGTTCAGGTCCTCGAGCGTCGGGATCTGGGTGTTCAGCTTCCGGAGGACCACCGAGTAATTGCCCCGTTGGGAGAAGACATTGACGCGGAAACGGGCCTGGCCCGCGAGTGTGTAGGAGAGATCGCAGGAGCCGGTGCGGAGCAAGTCATCCGTGAGCCGGGGGTTGCCCCCGATCAAGTTCATGGCGACCATCTCCGTTTGATAGGGGGTCAGCGAAGGAATGGGAGGATCGCATTCCACCGGAACCAGTTCGCCATAGGCTTCCACCTGAAGCGGTTTGTCCACGGTGAAGTTCAGGTCCGAAACATCCTTTTGGGATGCCAGCATGACTCCAAGGAGATGGTCGAGTTCGTTGCGTCGCATAGCGGGTGAAATTCAGGAGGCGTGGGGCCGATCAGACATCGTCATCCACCGGGGGGTTGGCCAGGAACGGCCGGAATTTCTTTCGATCCAGGCATTTTTCATAGGCTTCCTCGGGAGAAATCCGCTTCATCTTGAGGTGATCCATGATGGCGTCGTCCAGCGGCTGATTGCCCAGTTTCTTGCCGACCTGGATCATGCCCGGAATCTGGTGGGTCTTTCCTTCGCGGACAAGGTTCGCGATGGCATTGGTGAACACGAGGACTTCGAGGGCGGCGACCCGGCCCTTCTTGTCAATCCGACGGAACAGGTTCTGCGCGATGACCCCCCTGAGTGATTCGGACAGGGTCGCGCGAATCTTGTTCTGCTGTTCGGCGGGAAAGACGTCGATGATACGGTCCACGGTCTTGGCGGCGCTTTGGGTGTGGAGGGTGCCGAAGACAAGGTGGCCGGTGCTGGCGGCGGTGAGTGCCAGTTCGATGGTCTCGAGGTCGCGCAGCTCACCCACGAGGATGATGTCCGGGTCCTCGCGGAGCGCGCCGCGGAGGGCGGCGGCGAACGATTTGGTGTGGACCCCCACTTCGCGGTGATTGACCAGGCAATTCTTGCTTTCGTGGACGAATTCGATGGGATCCTCGACTGTGATGATGTGGTCCCGCCGGTTCTTGTTGGCGTAGTCAACCATCGTGGCCAGCGTGGTCGATTTGCCGGAGCCGGTGGGGCCGGTGACCACCACGAGGCCCTTGTTGATCATGGCGAACTTCTTGAGAACCGGAGGCAGGGGCGCGTCGAATTTTTCGAAATCCTCGAACGAAAGCACCTTGGTTGGAATCTGGCGGAACACGCCGGCGATGCCCTCCTTCTGATTGAAGAAATTGGCGCGGAATCGCGAGACATTGGGAATCTCGTAGCCAAAATCCACGTCACCCGATTCCTCGAAAATCTTGATCTTGTACTCGGGGGCGATCTCGTAGAGCATCTCCTTGAGCGCGTCGGCTTCCAGCGGGGGGAACTCCACGCGATGAAGTTCGCCGTTGATGCGAAGGATCGGGGGGTTTCCGGTGGAAAGGTGGAGATCGGAAGCCTTTTGTTCGAACATCAAGTTGAAGAAGGCATCGATTTTGGCCATAGATGGGGTTTGTCGTGTCGCGTGTTGTTAGTCAATTAAAACCTGAGTCGCCAGCGAATGAACGCCGTAGCCGTAGCCGTCCGCAAGGAGATTGCGTGCCAAGGTGCCATCACCTTCGCACATTTCATGAGGCTCGCGCTCTATTGTCCTCAAATTGGATTCTACGAGCGTGAAAGCGACACGGTGGGACGCTCCGGACACTTTATCACCAATGCCAGTATTGGTCCCCTGTTTGGTGAACTTCTGGCCTTTGAATTCGCCAGGTGGTGCGAGTTTCTGCCGGAAGGACCGGTCATGCTCGTTGAAGGGGGCGGACACGACGGCCGGCTCGCCCTCGATATCCTCAACTGGTTGTCAACAAGGCGTCCCCGACTTCATGACCGTGTCAGCTATCACCTGCTCGAACCGTCTCCACGTCGCGCGGACTGGCAGCGAACCAGGCTGAAAAACCACCTCGCTCGGGTGCGCTGGAACCCGGGGTTGGAAGCCCTGGAGGAAGGGGGCATCAACGGTGTTGTCTTCTGCAACGAGCTGTTGGATGCCATGCCGGTTCATCGCTTCGGATGGGACGCGAATGCGGGCGTCTGGTTTGAATGGGGTGTCACAGTTGAGGACAGCCGGTTCGTGTGGTGTCGGCTTCCTCTCACCTCTGAACCGGCGCTGTCCAACCCGGGAGAGCGGGAAAGCCAACAACGGGTCGGGCCTCCCCGGATGCCGGTTGAATTGTTGAGGGTATTGCCGGACGGCTTCACGACGGAGGATTGTCCGGAGGCGGAGACCTGGTGGCGGACGGCGGCCCGGTCACTCCGAAATGGCAGGCTGTTGACAATTGATTACGGGCTGGAAGGGGAGGAGTTCTTTCAGCCCTCCCGATCCGCCGGCACTGCACGGGCCTATTCCGGTCATCATCTCATCGCGGATCTGCTCGAGGAACCCGGGATGCGGGATCTCACCGCCCACGTCAATTTTTCCTCATTGATTCGTGCCGGTGAGGAGGAGGGTTGTGTCACGGAGCGATTCTGTTCACAAACCGACTTTCTCATGGGCATTGCCGGACGCGCCTTGGACAGTCGCGAGGATTTCGGAGGGTGGGATGAGTCACGCCGACGCCAGTTGCAGACCCTGATTCACCCGGAACACATGGGACGACCGTTTCGAGTCTTGTTGCAGTGCCGTTGAGCCCGGGAGTGATGCCCCCTCGATTACTTCTTTCGGCTTCGTGCCGGTTTGGGTCGTGAATCGAACACCTTTTCATACACTTGCCGCAGGGCCTGCCGACTGGCGCCGAGCGCCTTCATGAAGGAATCTGTTCCTTCGAAGCCGCACCGGAGGGCGACGCGGTGGAGGGGGGCGGGATCGTCAGGCAACACGGTTTCCCCCACGAAACTCCACCGACGCAGGATGCCCTCGATCCGCCGTATCTTCCGGTAGCTGGTGATCAGTTGGTCCGCGTTCCTGTCGGAAAGGTGGTCCGACCCGCGCAAACGCTCCAGAGCCCGAAGTGTGTTGGCTTCCTGCCAGCCATGGCGAAGACACATGGCCTGGGCGACGAACTCGGCATCAATCAGTCCTCCGCAGCCCGTTTTGATCGCCAGATGATCTTTGCCGGCGGGCGTGCGTTCCTTTTCGATGCGTTCCCTCATGCGGGCGATTTGTGCCATCCAATCCCCGGTGAACGCCGCAAGTGGCCGGCTCGGTTTGCTGAAGTTCGTGAGTCTGGCGGCCAGCTTTTCAAAGGCGCGCCCGGTCTTGAGATCCCCGGCCACCGCGCGAACCCGTGTGAGCGACTGGATTTCCCAGAGCATGGCCCGATGCCGGTAGTATTCCTCGTAGGCCGCGAGGGTGTTGACCATCAGACCCTTTTCCCCGTCGGGACGTAGCCGCGCATCGAGTTGGAAGGCAACCCCGTATTCCGTCGTGCTGGAAAGAAGTTGCATGATCTCCGTGGCCAACGGTTGAAGCTTCGGCAGGTCGCCCACCTTGGCGTCCGCTATAAAGACCACGTCCAGATCGGATCCGTAATTGATTTCGCGCCCACCCAGTTTGCCCAGGCCCGCCACGCAGAAAGGAGGGGCCTTCAACCTGTGCCGGTGTTGCACCACTTCCATCGCATAGGCCAGGCAGGCGTCGGCCAGTGCGGTCAACTCGTCCAGATTCTGTTCGAAGTCGGCAAGTCCCAGGATGTCGCGCAAACCGATCCGCATCAATTCCGTCTGATGATACCGCCGCAACCAGAGACGCTGATCCTTGTCCTCAAGGCCGTAGCGAAGATCCGCCAGCGTATCCCCGGCGGCTTTCTGACGGCGCAGACGGCCGCTCAACTCGAGTTCATCGACGAGGTCCGGCGTGCGAATGGCGATTTCGGCAAGATATTCCGAACGATCGAACAACAGGAGCCACAGCTCGAACAGCGTAGGGTTGCCGGCCCACGTTTCGTACAGCGTCGCGCGGGCGCCATAGGCCCGGATGAAACTGTCCAGCCGCGCCAGCACGCGGTCGGGATCGGACAATATCTTGTGGTCGTCCCCGGCGAGCTTCTCCAGCCGGTCTGGGGTGGGACAAAGTTCGAGCAGTTTCGGGAACAGGAGCCGGGCAAGTTCCAGCGTTCTCGATGAAAAGTGCAGATATCCCGGACCTTGCATGAACATCCGGGTCAGATTCAGCGCCTTCTCCACGTCCTGGAAACCGTGCCCGGCCAGAAGTTCCTTCCAGCGCGTCTCGTGACCTTCAAAATCCCGGGGAAGCAATTCATCCGGACGCGATTCCGGAGCCTGCAGGAGGCGGCCGTAAATGGCGCGGACGCCGGCGGTATGACGCGCGCGTTCGGTTTCGAATTCAGTGGCGGCGGGAAAACGCATCAGCCTTGCGAGACGCTCGAGGGCGCGTTTGTCCTGGGGAAGTGTGTGCGTCTGGCGGTCGTCTTCCATCTGCAGGCGATGCTCGACCTGTCGCAGAAAGCGATAGGCTTCGGCGAGCCGGTGGGTGTCCTCTTCGGGCAGGATCTTGTACTGCGCCAGTTTTTCGAGCAGGGGCAGCGACTGGGCTCCCTGCAGAAAGGGTTGTCTGCCGGCGTGGAGCAATTGCATGGTCTGGATGATGAACTCGATCTCCCGGATGCCGCCCCGTCCCAGTTTCACGTTGCGCTCAACCTCGCCGGCCTTCAGCACCTCCTCCTCGATGCGTTGCTTCATGGCGGCGACCTCGTGGAGTACGCGTTCGCCCAGGGAACGCGGATAGCGGAAGGGATGGATGGTTTCCAGGAATTCACCGGCCAGCGCGCGGTCGCCGGCGACGCATCGCGCCTTGATCAACATCATTCGCTCCCAGGTCTGGCCCCATTGCGCGTAATAATTCTCGTAACCGGCCAGTGAGCGTGTGAGCGGACCCGCATCCCCCTCGGGGCGCAACCGCAGATCGATCCGATACAGGCTGCCTTCCGGCGCTAGTCGGCTGATCTCGGCGATGAATGACTCGGCAAACCGGTTGAAAAACTGGTGGTTGCTCAAACCCTTGCCCGTCAGTTTTCCCTTTCGAGGCGCCTGTTTGAAGACGTGTCCCTCGTCGTCGTA
>DATKEE010000532.1:0-6016 GCA_035544555.1 Candidatus Methylomirabilota bacterium | reverse complement strand
TCGCGTCCAGGAGATCCGGCATCCCATGCGGGCGAATCGAGCAATCGCTGGAGGAAGCGCATTTCCAGGCCGTGCAGACCGCTGACCAGGGCGTCGCGCGCGAGCGGAGATTCAGAGTGCAGGGTTGCGAATTCCAGGAAGGTCCCGAGAAAACCTTCGGGGCGGAGATTGCCGAGAGAGAGAATGGCCTGGAGACGGATGGGTTCGGAGGCGGTGCGGGAGAAATCGGTGAGTGTGGTCTCGAGGCGGGTCCGGGTTTGGGAGGGGATTTGACAGAGTGCCTCGATGATGCGAATTGCGCCGGCCTGAACGGCGGTGTCGGGATCGTGGATGGTTTCAAAAAGCTCGGCGGCATTTGTGAACTGGCGGCCTTCGAGAGTCCAGAGGGCATGCAAGCGGCCGATGGGATTGGGGGCATGGAGGGCGATGTTCAGGAGGTCAGGGTTGAGGGAGGAATCGGCGTGATGGATGAGGAGTCGTTGCGCGGATTCGCGATGCCAGGCATTGGGGTGGGACAGGAGATCGAGGAGGCTGGCAGGGGGTGATTGGGAGAGGACAATGGGTGGGCGGGGCGCGGGACCTTCGGAGTGGGTGATGCGGTAAATGCGGCCGAGATGGATCGGTTGTTCGAGATTGCGGGTAAGGATTTCATGACGCAGGTGGGGCGTCATGTAGGCCTTGTGCTGGATGATGCCGCGGTACATGTCGGCGAGGTACAGGGCGCCGTCGGGGCCGTTGGCGAGCCAGACGGGGCGGAATCGTTCGTCGGTGGAGGCGAGAAATTCGGACTGGACACAGCCATTGGTGGCGAAGGGCGCGAGGGGTGGGCCGGTGAGAACGCTTCGTCGGACGATATGGGCGGCGGGATCGCAAATGAGGACGTTGCCGCGGTAGCGTGGGGGAAACTGGTTGCCGCGATAGACCAGCGGGGCGCAGGCGGAGGCGTATTGTTTCAGGCGGCCTTGTTCGTCGAGAACGCCCGGGCGGTCGCCGCGATTGACGCCGGTATTGGGGCGGATGGGGTGGATGAACTGGTTGGTGGCCAGGGGGACGTTGATGCCGGAGAGAGCGAGGTGGCGCGGGTTACGGTTGAGATAGTTGGGGGGAAGGAGGTCGGCATGAAGTTGGGACCAGTTGTAGTTGTAGAGGAGGCGGCCGCGGTCGTCCTGAGTAATGCCCCATTGGCCGCGCAGTTCGGTTTCGTCCTTGATCCAGCGTCCGGCGAGAAGGCGGTAGCGGAAGCGTGATTCGCCGTTGTAGATCCAGTTGTCGAGCGCGGGGAGGAGGCCGTTGGGCTGGTGTTCAGGATTGGCGCCCGGGGCGTAGTCCGGATCGACAACCTCGATGGAATCGGCACGGAGATCCCCGTCGAGGTCGCGGGCGTAGAGGAGCCGGCGATGATCGGCGATGAGGATTCCGCCGGGCAGGGCGGCGATGGCGCGGGGGAGGACGAGTTGATCGAGGAAGACAGTGGCGCGGTCGGCTTGACCATCGCCGTCGGTGTCCTCGAGGACGGAGACGCGTCCGACGGGGGCGAGTTCATTTGTGCCATCGAGGTCGGGCATGAAGCCGCGCATTTCGACGACCCAGAGCCGGCCGTCGGGATCGAAGGTGATGGCGACGGGTTCCTGAACCATGGGTTCGGAAGCGAAGAGGTCTATTTGGAAGCCGGGCTCGATCTGGAAGGAACGGAGGGCGGCGTCGGGAGGCAGGGCCGGGGAGGCGGGAGGGGAACCAGACGATGGAGAATCCGCGGCGGGCGCCGATTGTGGAGCCATGCAGAGCAGGCAGACAACGGGCAGGACGCCGGGGCGCATGAATTGGGGAGGCGGACGGGAAAGGGTTTTCCCGTCAGTTGATGAGACGGATGGTGAACGGGTAACGGTAGGGTTCGCCGTTGCTGGTTTTGATGGCGGCGATGATGACGAGGATGATGTTCGCCAGAATGACGATGGGCAGGAGCACGAAGCCAATGGCGACGAGGACCGTGAGCGCCGCGGCGATGGTGTAGATGGACATGGAGATCTGGAAATTGAGGGAGTCCTTGCCGTGGGTATCCACCGATTCGGATTCGTTTCGTTTGAGGAGCCAGACGATGAGGGGGCCGATGATGTTTGCGAATGGAATGGCGGTCAGCCCGGCAAGGGCGGACAGGTGACAGAGAACCTCCCAGGTCCTTTTGGGGGGCGAGGAGGGGGTTGGTTGTGGCGAGGGTTGGGAGGCAGGCTGTGGTGAGGGATCGGGGTCGGTCATGGTGTGGTGGCTTTCTTGACTGGGGTTTTCAGCGGAGCAAACGCAGTGTGAGCGGGTAGCGATAAAATTCCCCGTTGCCGGCCTTGATGGAGGCGACGATGACGAGGATGAGGTCGAGGACCGGCCAGATGATGAACGCGATGATGAGGAGAGGCCAGAGGAGCAGTCCGATCAGGATCAGGGAAAGGAGGGCCGTGACGGCGGTGGCAACGGCCAGATAGATGAGCAGGGAAATCTGGAAGTTGAGGGATTCCTTTCCGTACTCGTCCACGGAGGGGGAGTCGCCCCGCTTGATGAGCCAGACGATCAGCGGGCCGAAGATGTTGCCGAACGGGATGCCGATCAGCATGAGCAGCGCGGACAGATGGCAAAGGACCTCCCAAGTGCGGGTATCGGACGCCGCGTGGGGAGTGGATTCGAAGGTTTGATGTGTCATCGGTTTTTCCCGGCGTCCGGGTGATTGCGATTCCGCGGTTGAGGCGAATGGCGATTGATCGAAACACGTGCGGCTGGCCGTCCATACTACAAATCCTTCCACGCTTTGGAAGATGAAACCTTCGAGCTATGGCAGAAGGGTCTGTCCATCCCGGGCGCCGGAGATTGTGGGAGAACTGGCTTCGGAGCGGGGACGGAACTGAATGCGGTTTTCCGGCCAGTCGAGGTTTTTGGCGACCCGCGCCGGGAACTGCCAGGAGTCCGGACTGTCGGTGTGGACGAGGACCTCCCGTTTTTCGGCGGCCATGGCGATGGCTTGAGGGACATCGAGGAACTTGAGCACGTTGAGGTAGATGGGTCCGTTTTGATGGGACGGGGATGGGTTGCGCAAGATGAGGCGGAATGGAGCGGTTTCGAAGAGCGAAGCGTAGGCGGCGTTGACCGCCATGAGGCGGGAGGCGGTGAGATCGATGTTGGAATCAGCGAACTCCGGAAGGGAGCGGATGGCTCGAAGGGAGCGATGGATGTCCCAGACGCGCATGCCATCGAGCGTTTGGCCAAGGAGCATGAAGCGACGGTGAATGTGGGTCTGGTGGCGTTTGTCGGGATTCCAGCCGCTGAGTCCGATTCCGCGGGGAGCAAACCAGACCAGCGCGTGGCCGGGGGTGGGGAGAGTCGGGGGAGTTTCCGGGGTGGAGTCGGTGGAACCGGGTTTCACCAGTGAAGAGGCAATGCGAAGTTCGGTGGTCAACGCGTCCGGGAAGGAGGATCGCATTGCCGCGAGCCAGCCGGGCCATTCCTGTTCATCGAGCACGGTCACGGTCGCTGATTGAGGCGCGGAGTCGCCAGCCTGACGGAGGATGTAAAGTCGGAGTTCGAGATGCGGTTGTGGGGAGAAGTCGAAGGCTGAAAAGACATGGCCGTCGCGATGTGTGGAAAAGGCGGTGGTGATGCGCAGTGGGCCGGGGTCGGCGGGCCAGCCGGCAAACACCCGGGACCGCAGGGAATGGATCCAGTCGTCACGCAACCCGGTCCAGGCGGAGAGTGAGTCGGGAATGTCCGGGGTGACGGCGGTTGGAATGAAATGGTCGTGGATGCGAGTGTTGATCTGGTCGGAGGGGAGGCTGGAGAAGACCTTGAGTTGTTCGGGTGTGAAGAATTTCTCCGCGGCCATTTCGATGGGAGGATCCTCGGTTTTGAGGTGTCGATTGAACCAGTGGAAGACGGGGATCCGCAGGTCCTGCGTATCCTTGTGCGGGCCTTCAGTGATGAGCAGACCGAGGTTTCCCCCGGCACCGTGGAGATCGTAGATTCGCCTGACCTGGGAGTGAAGACGGATGACACCGTCGAGGGGGAAGATGGAGTCCTTGTCGGAGTTGCCGATGAGCAGGGGACGGGGGGCGACCAACGCGGCCACGGCGGAGTAGTCCCAGCGGTGGGTATTGACGACATACATACAGTCGCAATGGCCCTCGACGACGCCGTCCACGACGTGGTTGTGGAGGTCGGTGATGCCCGCGACGGGCGCGGCGACCTTGACGCGGTCGTCGGCGGCGGCGAGCCACCAACTGTAGGCGCCGCCGCCGGAGCGTCCGGTGACGCCGAATCGTTGTTTGTCCACTTCGGGCCGGGATTCGAGGTAATCGAGGGCGCGGATGCTGTTCCAGGCTTCGACGCCGGCGGGGGAGTAACCACGGGTGTTCCACCACCACATGCCTTCACGATAGGTTCCGTGATGGATGCCCTGGATTTCGCCGAGTTGGAGGGTGTCGATGACGAGGCAGACGTAGCCATTGCGGGCGAACCAGGCGCCGTGGTGCTGGTAGGAAACCTTGTTGCCGTAACTCACACCCCCGTGGATGGAAGGTCCGTGGCCGCACACATAGAGAATGGCGGGCGCGGGTTCGTCGAGGGCCTTGGGGAGGTAGAGGTTGGCGGTGACATAGAGCCCCGGGAGGGACTGGAAGTGGAGTTTTTCGACGGTAAACTCCGGGTGATCGATGGAGCCGGTGACCCGGGCTTCGAGCGGGGAACGCTCCGGAAGGGGATCGAGGCCGAGCATTTCGAGGAGTTGACGGTGCAGTTCCGGGCGTTGTTGATTCCAGTCCTCAAGGGTGCGGATGCTCTGAAGCGGCCTTTCGGTGAGCAGGCCGGTTTCGTGCTGGAACCAGGCATCAATCTGGCGATCGCCGGGGAGCACTGAATCCGCGGAGGCGGCAGGGGTGTTTTGAGGGAAGGAAGCGAGCGTGAGGGCGGCGATGAGGCAACCGACCGTCGGACCATGGGCAAGCGGAGGCATGGTGTTCATGGGGATTGCCGGGAAGGCTGAAGCAAGGCGAGGGAGGAGGCAATCAAACTTTGCGCGGTCGATTTGAAGAAGGCGTGATTATTCGCACCCTATGACAGATGTCGTTCCGGACTGTCATTCAATAAGCCGCGGGGTATTGGATGCAGGAAGGGAACCAAGGATGCTTGCGTGGCGGCGGGAAGTGGGTATGGATGTGGGGCGGGCAAGTTGAAGCCCTGAGAGTCATGATTGACGAAACCATACGGAAAATTGAGAACCGCGTTCAGAGGTCCGTTAATATGGACCTGGAGCGGAAGCGGGAGCTGTTGGAACTGATCGCCACACTCCGGCAGGAGACGGTGGAGTTATCCAAGCAGGATCAAGAGCAGGCGGAGAGCATCGCGAGCTTTGTGGATCTTTCCACGCACGAGGCGACCCGGTCGCGGCAGCAGCCGGCCTTGCTGAAGAATGCGGTCGATGGCCTGTCGTCCACGGTGGAGGGGTTTGAAAAGGAACATCCCCGGCTGGTGGAGGCGGTGAACCGGATTTCCTACATGCTGGCGAACATGGGGATTTGACGGGTGCGGGCGGCTCACGAAAGTCCGGGCGGATACGCATCGATGGCGTGAGGGATTTCCCGGAGAAGACGGAGAAGAGCCGCCCGAGTCAGACGCCGGATTCCGATTCCATTCGGTCGGTGTATTTTCCGTGGCGGGCCTCCGCGTTACAGCGGGCGCGGTGATGGAGGGCCTTTTGGGCGTCCTTGATTTTCGATGGATCCCCTTTCCAAGCATTCAGGGCGGGGGCCTGGAGGGCGCGTCCGAAGGAGAAGCTGAGTTCCCAGGGGACGTTGTCGATGCGGTTCATTTCATTGAGATGACGGGTGGCGAGCACATCGCTTTGACCGCCGGAGAGGAAGACGATGCCCGGAACAGCGGCGGGAACGACACGTTTGAAACAGCTCAGGGTTTCTTGCGCGACCTCCTGAACGGTGGCCTGCTTTGGGCACTCCTCGCCGGGACGGACCATGCTGGGTTTGAG
>DATKEE010000531.1:0-5004 GCA_035544555.1 Candidatus Methylomirabilota bacterium | reverse complement strand
GTGTACTGGTCGTGACCGGCTCGTTGTGGGGGAGCGAGGTTCCCCAGGATTCGCGGTGGGACGGCCAGTTCACGGAACCCGGGCTTGGAGGAAGCTCCCACGTCGTGGCTGTGGACGGCGCCGATGTGTATTTTGGCACCGGGGGAGGCATTCGCAGGTGGAACCGGGACGGCTGGTCGGAGCTTGGGGGCGGGGTCAATGGAAGTGTGCTCGCCATCGTTCGAGGACCGGATGGCATTTACGTCGGAGGCCGGTTTTCCCAGGCTGGCAACGTGTTGGCCAACAACATCGCCAGGTGGACGGGCACACGGTGGGAGGCATTGGGAGAGGGCGTCAATGACTCCGTGCATGCGCTGGCGTTTCATGGCGACGCGTTGTACGTGGGCGGCAATTTCCGTCAGGCGGGAGCGTTGGACGCGCGGTTTGTGGCGCGCTGGGAATTCGGAAGGTGGCACCTGTTGGACGCGGGCGTGAACAGCCTGGTGGAAGTGCTGGCGGTTGATGGTGAAGGACGCTTGTTCGCCGGTGGATTTTTTAACGAGGCGGGTGGCATTCCCGCGGCCGGGATTGCGCAGTGGAACGGCACTGTGTGGTCTTCTTTGGGGGACGGCCTGCTGATTGATTGGGAGACGGGAAGCGCTCCGGGCCAGGCCCTTGCCCTCGCGTTCTGGCAGGGTGCCCTTTACGTGGGAGGGGAGTTCACTCACGCGGGCGGCGAGATAATGAACCATGTGGCGCGTTGGGATGGAGAGGGATGGTCCGGACTCGCCGACGGTGTGACCACCACACCGGGCAGCACGGACAGCCGTGTCACGAGCCTGGTCCCGACAGACGAAGGGTTGTTCGTGATGGGGCATTTCTTCAACGCCGGCACGCACCAGGCCCTCAGCGTGGCGCTTTGGAACGGAGCGGACTGGCAGGGGTTGATCACGGGCGAAGGATCGGTGCCCTCGGTGGCGGACGCCGCGGCCACGGCGGAGGGCGACATTTACCTGGCCGGCCAATTCTCGTCGTTGGGAAGCGCGAACACGGGCTCGGGCATCGGCCGTTATCGGGACGGCTCGTTTCACGCCATTGGGAACGGCGTCGCTTTCGACATCTTCGCCATCGCGGTGCACAATGAAACCGTCCATGCGGGTGGCCGATTTTTTTATGCCGGCGGCGTTTACCTTTCGAACATTGGCCGGTGGACCGGTCGGGAGTGGCAGGCGCTGGGCGGCGGTGTGAACGGCATCGTGAGGGCCGTCGCGGTTCATCCGAATGGAGATGTCTATGCCGGTGGAGAGTTCACCGAAGCCGGTGGTGGCGCGGCGAGGGGTCTGGCCCGGTGGGACGGGGAGAACTGGTCCCCGGTGGGAGGAGGTTTGGAAGGTTCCAATCCCCGCGTATTCGCGCTGCACGTGGATGGCACGGACATCTTTGTCGGCGGAGCCTTTGGAGGCGCCGGGGGTGTGGCTGCGAACAATGTCGCGCGCTGGAACGGGACGGCGTGGAGCGCGCTTGGATCAAGCACCGCGAACGGTGTCGAAGGACCCGTTCGAGCGCTGACCAGCCTGGGCGGGGAGGTGTTCGTCGGCGGGCGGTTCGATTCGGCGGGCGGACAGGCCGCGGACAGTCTGGCGTTCTGGAACAGTGTGACGGGGACATGGACGGGGATTCGCGGGCTTATGCCATTCGCAGAGCCTCCGGAAGTCCGGGCTCTCTCGGTTTGGGGTGAGGATGTGATGGTGGGCGGAGCGTTCAACATCGGACCGGCGGGGTTTGAATCGAGAAGTCTGGCGCTCTGGAACGGATTCTCGCTCAGCCCTGTCGTCGGCGATCTGTCGGACAGCGTCCTGGGTCCCGTGGAAAGCCTGGCGGCCGACGGACCGGACTTGTATGTCGGCGGAATTTTCGATCGTGCGGGAGGGATCGAGGCCCGCAGCATTGTGAGGTACGACGGCGAGGATTGGCATGCGTTGGGGAGCGGCATTCGTGGAACCGTTTACTCGCTCGCCATTCACGACTCGATTCTGGTGGCTGGCGGGGGGTTCAACCAGGCCGGAGGCAAACCCTCCGTCGGCATGGCACAATGGACGATCACCGATACCGCTCCGGGTGTGCGGCTGGTTGCGCCGACGAACAACGCCAGTTTCGAGGCCGGATCGGCGATTCGAATGAAGGCGGAACTGGTCAACGGATTGTCCGGTGTCGGGCGGGTCGAGTTTTACAGGGACCTGACGCTGCAGGGGAGCGCGATGATGGCGCCGTATGAGTTCGATTTGGAATCGATTCCAGTGGGGGGACACGTGTTGAGCGTTCGGGCTCATACCCCTCAGGGTGCGGTGATGCATTCTCTTCCGGTGACGGTGACCGTGGTGCCTCCTCCGGAGAATCTGCCACCCGTGGTTCACCTCATCACTCCGACGAACAACATGGTGGCCACGGAGGGCGAACCGGTTCTTGTGCGCGCAAGCGCCATCGATCTCGACGGCTCCATCGACCGGGTGGAGTTTCGCCTCGACGACGTCCTGGTGGTGACCGTCAACGAATCTCCCTACGAATTCACGATCGGAGGCCTTGCCCGGGGACAGAGGAGGATCTTCGTCCGGGCCTTCGATGATGCCGGCGCCTCGACAGACTCTCTGATCGCGACGGTGGTGGTGGAACCGGCGAACCAGCCGCCGATCCTTGAGTTCATCTCGCCCCGTGATCCGGTGTACGAACTGCCGGAGGTTCCCGTGTTCTACGCACGGGGGTCGGATTACGACGGCACATTGGTGACGGTTGAGTTTTTCGCGAACGACACCCGACTGGCAACCCTGCCCGGTCTTCCTGGAGACAACTTTTATCGCTACGTCTGGTCTGGAGCGACCCCGGGCGAGTATGTGCCGAAAGTGGTCGCAACGGACAACCTGGGGGCCACGACCACATTTACGTTTGATGCCATCCAGGTGGTCCCGCCCAATCTACGACCCCTCGTCAACATCCTCAGTCCACAGGACGGCGCGGCATTCGAAGGACCGCTGCGGATCCAGGTCGAGGTGGCGGCGTCCGATCCAGATGGGACACTGACGGCCGTCCGCCTGTTCATTGGCGGGACCGAAGTGGCATCGCGGAACAGCGAGCCGTTCACGTTCGAACTGCCCTCATTGGCCGATGGGATCTATTGTCTGCGAGCCGAGGCGGAGGACGAACGCGGCGGTGTCTCGAGTTCGGAATCCGTCTGCGTCTCTGTCACCACTCAGGCGACGCGCTACAGGCTTGTTGATCTTGGCACTCTCCTGGACGCGCGGGAGAGCGAGGCCAGAAGCATCAACCGCCAGGGTCGGATCACGGGTGAGTTCGACCCTCAGTCGGGTCTGAGTCGCGCTTTCGTGGCCTCAAGTGATCTTGTCTTCGGCGAGGAACAACATGTCCTCCCCCTGCCGCACGAACCCCCGCCCGGCACGGGCCCGGCATACTCGTTCGGCACCGCCATCAACGATCTGGGACAGGTCGTGGGAGGCGCGACGGGATCGAACGTCAACGTGCAGGCTTTTCTTCATGTCAATGGAAACACGACGAGTTTAGGCGCCCTCGACGGCTCGGGCTTGAACAGTTTTGCCACCGATATCAACAATCACGAGCAGGTGGTCGGCGCGAGCCGCATGAGTGGGGGGGCAATGGTGGCATTTCTTTCTCAAAACGGGGTGATGCGAAGGCTGGGTTCGCTCGGGGTGGATGACAGTTGGGCCGAGGCGATCAACGATGCCGGGCTGATCGTGGGCCGGGCCTTCGAGTCCCCGGCCATTTTCCGGGCCTTCGTGCACGACGCAAACGACCCCCAGTCCGGCCTGGTCAGCCTGGGCGCGCTGGAACCGGATTTCCCCCTCAGCCACGCCTTTGACATCAACAATCGCGGCCAGATCGTCGGACGGGTCGAAACCAACGAAGGCCATTCGCGTCCCTTCCTCCACGAGGACGGAACATTGCGCGAACTCCCCACGCTCGGCGGCATCCGGGCGACGGCTTACGCCATCAACGAACAGGGTGTCATCGTCGGGCACAGCCGCGATTTCGACGGCGAACCTCATGCCTGCCTGTGGCTTGACGGCCAGATATACGATCTCAACCGGCTCGTGCCTCCCGATTCGGGCTGGAGGCTGCAGGAGGCGCTCGACGTCAATGACTGCGGTCAGATCGTGGGCATCGGAAACCGATCAGGCAGTGACACGCGCCATGGCTTCCTGCTGGTCCCGGCCCCGGTGGCAGTGACGGCGGGAACCCTGATGCTTAATCCGCAGACGGGCCTGTTCGAACAGACGGTGCGATTGACCAACACAGGGGCGGCTCCTTTCTGCCTGCTGCGGCTGCGCATCGATGGACTGCCGGATGACGTGCGCGTCCAAAACGGATGGCGAGCCGGCACCGCGGTTTATGTCGAACACGGACATTCAGTCGAACCCGGCCAGACGGTCGAGTTTGTGATCGAATACTTCATCCCGGACCGGCGCTTCATTTCCAATCCGCAATACACTGCCGATACGGCCGGGACGCCCACCCAAAGCCCGGCCGCCGACACCGCTCCAGTGATCATCCGCACGGTCCGGCTGGTGGATGGCGCCATTTTGGTGGAGTTCCTCACCCGGACAGGCGGACGCTATCGCGTGGAGTACAGTGATGACCTGATGGAATGGCGCCATGCCGGTCCTGAAGTCATGGGCACGGGAAGCCACGTTCAATGGGTGGACAATGGCCCCCCCAAGACGATCCTGAGACCGGCCACGGCCACCACGCGCTTCTACCGTGTGGTGTTGTTGTCGGAGGCAACCGGGGATCAGTAACCATCAGGGGTTTGTTCGGTTCGCCCGGGCAGGTTCTTCCCGCGTGCCCGCCCTTCGGGTTGTTTGCGCCACGCGACGCCCTCCCGATCCGCACAGTGGCTGGGGCTGCGGAAACCGGCGCGAATCGCGGCAATTCAACGGGGAACTCAGCCGTTGACACCCCCCCGCCCTTTGTTAGATTCGCCGCTCGTTTCCGGGC
>DATKEE010000530.1:0-3198 GCA_035544555.1 Candidatus Methylomirabilota bacterium | reverse complement strand
GGTCGCTACAAGTTGCTGGAAAAAGTCGGTGAGGGTGGGTGCGGCGTGGTCTATGTGGCCGAGCAGACGGAGCCGGTTCGGCGGCGCGTGGCGCTGAAGGTCATCAAACTGGGCATGGACACCAAGCAGATCGTCGCGCGGTTCGAGGCGGAGCGCCAGGCGCTGGCGATGATGGACCATCCCAACATCGCCAAGGTGCTCGATGCCGGCATGACGGGCGCCGATACAGCCCAATCTCAAATCTCAAATCTCCAATTTCCGGAGGCCGTCCCTACTTCGTGATGGAACTGGTGCGGGGGATCAAGATCACCGACTACTGCGATCAGGAGAAGGTCAGCACCCGGGAACGGCTCGATCTGTTCATCAAGGTCTGCCAGGCCATCCAGCACGCCCATCAGAAGGGGATCATCCATCGGGACATCAAGCCCTCGAACATCCTCGTGACGTTGCACGACGGGGTGCCGGTGCCGAAGGTGATTGATTTCGGCATCGCCAAGGCGACGGAAGGCCGGCTGACGGACCAGACGGTTTACACGCAGTTGCACCAGTTCATCGGGACGCCGGCCTACATGAGTCCGGAGCAGGCGGAGATGAGCGGGCTGGACATTGATACGCGCAGCGACATCTACAGCCTGGGTGTGTTGCTCTACGAGTTGCTGGCCGGCAGCACCCCGTTTGACGCGAAGGAGTTGATGGCCCAAGGCATTGACGCGATGCGCAAGACGATCCGGGAACAGGAACCGCAGCGCCCCAGCACTCGCGTGGCCACGCTCGGCGCCGACCAACTCACGACCACAGCGAAGCGCCGTTCCGCCGACAGTTCGAAGCTCCTGCACCAGCTCAAGGGCGACCTCGACTGGATCGTGATGAAGTGCCTGGAGAAGGACCGCTCGCGCCGCTACGAGACGGCCAACGGCCTCGCCGCCGACCTGAAGCGGCACCTGAACAACGAGCCGGTCACCGCCCGTCCGCCGAGCGCGGCCTACAGGTTTCAGAAGGCCTGGCGAAGAAACAAACTGGCTTACACCGCCGCGGCGACCGTGACGGCGACGCTCGTTCTGGGAATTGCTTTCAGCGCCTGGCAAGCCATCGAGGCCACGCGCGCCGAGGCCGCTCGAGCCGAGGAAGCCCGCCGCGCCCAAGCCGCGCAAGCACAGGCCGAGGCGGACCGCGCGCGGGCGGTGTTCGCTGAGAGAGAGGAGCGGCGGCGGTTGTATGCGGCGAACATGAATCTTGCTTTTGAAGCCTTGAAGGCCAATCGGCTCGGCCGCACGTCCGACTTATTGAATTCATCCAGGCCCTCGAACGGCGGACCCGATTATCGCGGTTGGGAATGGCGCTATCTCTGGAGCGCCAGCCGAAGCGATGAGATTCTCACGCTTCCTCCTCACGAGGACATTGTCTCAGCGATCGCGTGGTCCCCGAACCAACCGGTTCTGGCCTCGGGAAGTTGGGATGGGTCCGTCCGGCTCTGGAATACGCGAGATTACCGGTCGATTAGCCGCCTTCAGAATCCGGGCAAGATCTCTTCGCTCGCGTTCAATTCGACGGGCGACCTGTTGGCGGTGATTTCCGGCACCGAATGGGGCGTTCCCGCTGACGGCAAAGTGAGTCTCTGGCGTACCGATTCACACGAACTCTTCGACCGCTTCCATGTCGATCAAGCCGACGTTTGGTTTCTCGAACGAGGCTCGGTTCGTTTCAGTCCGGATGACTCGTTTCTCGCCGTGGGTCAGGGCAACGGCGAGATTCTCTTTCGCGACCACCGGCAACGGCGGAATCTCGTTGCTTTTCCGGCGCACCCTCCGGGTAAGGGTGTTTTGGCTTTGGCCTTTTCCACTGACGGCCGATTGCTGGCCTCCGGTGGTCGAGACGAGTCGGTGAAAATCTGGAAAGCGCGCGGTTTGGCCGAGGCGCCTTTACTCCAGCACCAACTGCCCTTGGGAGCAGGGCGGAGTGACTTTGGAGTGTTTGATCTGGAGTTCTCGCCTTCAGGCGATTGGCTGGCTGGCTGCGGCATGTTCGGCGCGACCGATGCGGGACTGAGAATCTGGCGCGTCCGCGACGGGCGCCCAGTGCTCAATCTGACCAACCATACTGCCTGGGTGGCCGGGCTGGCCTTTTCCCGGGACGGACACCATCTTTTCTCAGTAAGTTCCGACCAGTCCGTGCGCATTTGGGAAACCGGCGCCTGGGAAGAGGTCGCGTTCCTTAAGGGGCATACCAACGAAATCTGGAGCGTGGGGCTCTCCCCTGACGGACGCCGCCTGGCCACCGGAGGGAAGGATAATCTGATCAAGCTATGGGACACCCAATTCCGAGGAAGAGCCACTGACAGCAAAGTCTTTCCGGATTACAGGAAAGTGGTTTTTTCGAGAGATTCGAGCACGCTGCTGAGCATCGATCCGGATGGGCGGTGGACCATTCGGGATTCCGAGATAGTCGGCGAGGTCAGCGAATTCCCCGTGCCGACGTCCGTGCCGATTCGAGATTTCATCGATCTGGCTGCGGGTGTTCTGGCCATCACTCACACGAACGGGACCGTGCAAGTCTGGAACGTTCCCGCCGGACGACTGATGAAGATCGTGCCGGAGGCCGATCCGGCTTGGGCGCCTGTCTTGTCGCCCGACGGAGAACGCCTGGCGTTCACCAGCAGCATGGAGCCTCAAGTCATTCGCGTGGTGGCCCTCTCTTCGAGCGAGGAAATCGCCTCGCTCAGATCGGGCCGTGCGCAATTGCCCAGAGCTTTCTCGGCGGACGGCACACTGCTGATCGCGACACCAAGCAATTCCGATGATCTAATCCTCTGGAATGTTCGAACTTCCCGATCCAGTCAGCACGAGGCTGCCTTGCGCGAACAGACCCAAACCATCTGCTTTTCTCCCGACGGGAGCATGCTGGCTGCGGTCGGCGGACTGGGACTGGTCAACCTTTTCGACGTCACCAACTCGGACCTGCAATTGCGTTGGCGTGTGAATCCCGACCTGCTGGGCCTGTTCGGGGCTTGCTTTTCACCGGACGGCCGGCGGCTCGCGGTCGTCAGTTCGACTGGCGTCATCTGGTTGTGTGATACGAGTACCGGGCAAGAGGTGGGGACGCTGAAAACCGCCAAAGGGATGTGGTCCAATGCGACGTTTTCTCCCAGTGGAAACAACCTGCTCGTCCATGTCGCTGAGAAACTCCATCTCTACCAAGCGC
>DATKEE010000529.1:0-5449 GCA_035544555.1 Candidatus Methylomirabilota bacterium | reverse complement strand
TAATTCCGGCAGGCGCCGCCGCTCCATCGCCTCGGCAAACGGCATCCCGCCAGCCAGATCCGATTCAAGGCGCTCCAACTCCCCTCGTAATTCTCCCTTCCGCATCGTCGCGCACAATTCGCGGATCGCCCCCTCCAGGGGAATGCCGGCCCTCAGCATTCCGGCCAGTTGGTGATTTGCGAATGCCAGTTGTTCGTGATCCATGGAGAATGGTCCGATGCATTGGACAACTCGCGGCCCGCTCGCTCACGACTCATCCCGGCGAACGCTCATCGCGCCTGCTGCGCGCCACGGGGCGAATGCAACGGCTTCACCGTCGGCTTGTCCGGCGCGCCCTCCGCATTCTCCGACCATTTCGCCTCCACCTTCTTCTCCAGTTCGTCCAAAGATCGCCGCAGTGTTTCGTTGATTCGCTTCAACTCGAGCACCTCGCTCCGCAGCTCGCCCAGGGCCACAGCCGGGCGTTCCCCGGCCCGCAATTCCCGCAACGCGTCCACAGCCACCTCACGCTGCCGGCTCTCCCGTCCCGCCCCCGCAAACGCCTCCAACGCCGCCGCCGCGCGCGGGTCGCCCAACATCCCCATCGAGCGGATCGCCGCCAGTTGCACCGGCTCACGTTTCTCGTTCAAAAACTCCGAGATGAACTCCCGCACTTCCGCCTTTTCCTGTTCATGCCGCGCCAGAAACGCCAGCGCTTCCAGGCCTTCGGCAAATCCACGGCTCGTCAATTCACCGCCCCTTCGCCCCAGCATCCCCATCAACGGCTCGACATAAACCGGATCGTCCTGCCGCCGCATCGCCGCAATCGCGTCGCCCACCAGGTGGTTCCGATGGGATTCGGACCCCAGCAATCCGACCAGTTGTTCCCTCACCTCCGACGCGGCGTAACGGCCCGCGCCTTGGACCGCCTCCCCCCGGATGATGGGATTCTCCTCCGTCGCCGCCACCTCGAGCACCGTTTCCAATGCGTCCGGGTGATAAAACCCGCCAACATCCCGCACCACCTGATTCCTCACACGCGCATCCGATTGGTTCAGCGAAGCCCGTAATGCCTCCAGCGCCTCGTCCGAGTGGATCCGCCGCAATGCCGCGGACGCCGCCATCCGGACCCCGTGAAATGAATCCGAGTTCAGCGCTTCCCGCAGCGCCTCCACATCCCGCGCGCCCTTTCTCCGCCCATGCTGTTCCACCGCCAGCAACCGCCCGATCACATCGCTTTCCCGCTTGAGTTGGACCCCGAGCATCGGCGCCGGAACATCGAAATCAACGCGCGCGAGCAACGCGAGTTCAGGATCAATCCGGACCAGTTCCGGCGCCTCCGTGAACGGAAAGTAAAAGTCCTCCGTGCGCGAGCGGACCATCACCTCACGGTCCTCGGTCCGATCACGAACCAGGAAGCGGATCGTCAGCGGGAAATGAAAAAGCAGCACACTGTCGGAAACGTCCTGCTCCTGGACCACACTGACCCGGGCGAGACGCGCTTGTTGGTCCCAGGCATACGAGACCTTCAGTTCCGGGTGATGCGCGTGAAACACCCACTGATCGAAAAACCGGTCGAACGACCGGCCGGACACCTCCTCCAACACCGACACCAGATCCGCCGTTGTCACCGTGTCAAACTGGTGCCGCTCCAGAAAGGTCCGGATGCATTCCCGGTAAAGCGATTCACCCAGTTGGCTCCGCAACATGTGCAGGATCCAGCTCCCCTTGCCATAAGCCAGATACCCATGGCTGCGAAACTGGTCCACAGCTTCCCCGAACACCCGCGAAACGATCGGTCGCGGCGTGCCTGACCTCCCGATCAGCGACTGGCCGGTCTGATACATCCGATACAACAGTTGATCGCGCCCATTCCGGTGTCCGTCATACAGGACATCGTAGTAGGTCGCGAACCCTTCGTTCAGCCAGATGTGGCTCCAATCCCGGCAGGTGACGAGATCGCCGAACCATTGATGCGCCAGTTCGTGCGCGACCAGGCTCTGGCTGGAGCGTATGTTCTCCGTCTCCTTCGTGAACAAGGTTCGATCCGTCAGCGTCGTCAGGCTCGTGTTCTCCATCCCTCCCCACATGAAATCCCGAATGACCACCTGATCGTACTTCGCCCACGGATAGGGCACCCCGATCTCCTCTTCAAAGAACGCCATCATCTCCTTCGTCCCCTCAAACGAATTCGGCGCCTCGCCAATGTCCGACGGGGGTGTGTGAAACGCGAGTGGAATGTCCCCGTATCGATCCTCGATCGTTTCAAAATGCCCGGCCACCAGTGCAATCAGGTAATTCACATGCGGCTTTTCCTGCAGCCAGCGCACCGCGATCCTTCCGGTTTCCTCGTCCCTTTCCTCGGAAACCTTGCGTCCATTCGAAAACACCACCATGCCCCCGGGCACCCGGCAGGTGATTTCCGAACTGAACTTCTCGTTTGGAAAATCGTGGCTCGGATACCAGTGCCGCGCCTCCATCGGTTCACCCTGCGTGAACAAATGCGTCTCCTCCTCCGGATACCCCATCTCCGGCGTCCTGAAATAGAGCCCCTTCCGCGGCTCGGCCTCATAAACCACCGTCACTCGCGTCTCGACCCCCGCGGGAATCGCTTCCGCAAACGTGATGAGGATCTTGTCCGCCGTCACTTGATAAGCCTCCAGATCGACGGTTGATGTCACCTCCGAAACTTCCAGATCCACCGCGTCCAGCGACAATTCCATCAACGGATGCCCGATGGGGGCAAAGGTCACCGTCGCGCTGCCGGCCACGGATCGCTTCCCAAAGTCGGGCGTGACGTCCAGGGCAAGATGCAGAACGTCCACCTTTCGATCCGGCGGGTACTGCCGGGGAATCCCCCCCTCCTCAAACGCCGCCAGCGCGAATCCATGGGCGCAATAGGCCTCGTGTTCAAACACACCGGCCGCCCATCCGGACGGAACCGAAAACGCCAGTGTTGGAATCAGAAACAGGGACGGAAGTCGCGGGATCATGCGGATCATGGGTCAATGGATTGGGTCCGCGGCACCATGCCGCGGCACGGGAAATTCCAGGAGACAATCCCGCCGGTCTCGCGCGAGGGTTGTTGGCCGGGACCACACGACCCTGGCCAACGCGGGACTCAACGCTCGGCCTGGGGTTTGTTCCAGGCTTCAATGGCGTCGATCCGGTAGCGTTTCCGCACGCCGTCCATCTCGACCTCCACCTCGCTCCCCACCGCTTGGTTGAGCAGCGCCTGGGCAACCGGCGTCTGGTAACTGATCACATGTTTCTCCGGATCACTGTCCCAGGCCCCCAGTATCGTAAAGGTCTCCGGCTGCCGCGAGGAAACGTCCGTCAACCGCACCACCGTTCCTATGCTGACCACGTCGAGCTTCGTATTGGCAAAGTCCGTCCCCCGGGCAATCACCAACTGCGTTTCCAATTCGCTCTTTCGCCGCATGAGCAGCTTTTGCATTTCCTTCGCGGACTTGTATTCGTGGTTTTCCCTCAAATCCCCGTAGCTGCGCGCAACCGCGATTTCCTTCGAGTTCGCCGGAATTTTCTTCTGAACCAGTTCGTTGTACTCCTCCTTGCGGCGCTCAAGGCTTTCCCACGAAACGACCAGCGCCGATTCCTGCCGGCTTTGCTCCCCGGAGATCAACGACTGCACCGCGGGATGGCTCTTGACGATGCGCGCCAGCAGCGACCGCTTGTCCATGTCGTCGAAACAAGGCGAAAGTTGAAGCGCCCGTGTGAGATCCTTGATCACCTCTATGTCGGCGTAACCGATGAGTTCCACCAGGAGTTTCTGATCGTGCAGGATGTAATCGCGCAAACGATTCGAGCGCTTTTCGTTGAACTGGTCCCGCTCCATCGCCGTCAACATCGCGCGAAACACCTCCGGCCCCAGGATGTCCGCATAGGTGTCGGACCGCTCCTTGGCCATCCAGAACAGCAATTCGCTGCTGGCTTGATGCTGGCTGATCAGGCGCGCCAGGGTCTCCTTCACGGCGTTCAGCCGCCCGTCCTGGATCAACACGTGTATGATCTCGCCGCACAACTTCGCGGGGACCGTGTTCAACGTGGCCAGCAACACGTCCTGCCAGTCGTTCGACCGGGCTTCGCGAAACGATTGTATCGTCTTTCGATGCCGCGCCGCGGGAACGGACTCCAGCACGGCACCCAGCCTCGGCTCCAACTCCCAAACCTGCGCCGCGCTCACCTCCCCCTCGCCAACCGGCGCTCCCGCCGCCTCACGCAATTCGTCCCGCACGAAAATTGCCTCCAAGGCCACCGCCGGCTGCGTCCGCTGATGCGTCGAAATCTCCGCGTTCAGCGTCGGAATGATCTCCCCGGCCGCGCCCGCCGCGTCGGTCATGTCGCCCAGGTTCTTCAACACTTCGCCGGCCACCACCAGTCGCGCTTTCAGTCCCTTCGCGGCACTGAATTCGGCCAGCAGTCGATCCTGCAATGAAATCTCCTCGGTCTGATAAACGATGGGTTCCGATTTCTTCAGCGGCACCTGAAAATGGCCGTCCTTCTTCAATTCCCGTTTCGCCACCTCCCACCACTTCTTCCAGTCATCCGCGATGACCTCCGGGACCAGCGCCTGTTGAATCTGCTCCAGAGTCGCCTTGCCGCCATGGCTCTGCAAAACCAGCTTGATCAGATCGAGATGATTGACCGCCGCCATCTGGCGAAGCGATTCCAGGCTCGATGCCTTGCGCGCCAGAATATGCTCCCCCGGGATCGGCTTGAGGGATTCCGCCGCAAATCCCAGATCCATCGTGTGCCCCAACTTGTTCGGAAAATCGATCGTAAACCGGCAAAAGACGGTATCCACCGTCGTTATCTTCCCGAATCCCCAACTCCGGTGCATGCAATAGCCGCTTTCGGTGAGTGTCACCAGCGGTTCCACATGTTGCCGGGCCAGTTTGCCAGTGGTGACCAATTTTTCGAACTCTTCTTTCATAATGCAGGCGTAAAATCTCGCGTCGGACTGAGTGGCGTTCATTATTAGTTAGTGAGCATTCAAAAACCAAGAGAAATTGCCTTTCGCATCCTCACGGAACGCCTCCACCAGCGCGAATTCTCCGAGGTGCTGCTCGATCGCGCCCTCCAGCGCAACCCTTTGCCACCAAATGATCGGCGCCTCTGCCAGGAACTCGTCTTCGGCGTCGTCCGGTGGTCCGCCACTCTCGACTGGTTGATCCGGCAGAAGACCGGCGGTCGCACCCAGAAGGCCGCCCTCCAAACCCTCCTCGAACTCGGCCTCTACCAAATGTTCTGGCTCGACCGCATTCCTCCTCACGCCGCCGTCCATGAATCCGTCCAACTTGCAAAAACCGCCGGCTACGGCGCCCAGTCCGGCTTCATCAATGCCGTCCTCCGCGCTTATTCCCGCGAACTCGACACCACCCGAACCGCCCTCCATGACCTCAAACGCAATACCCCTCACCTCGGCTTTTCCCATCCGGAATGGCTCTGC
>DATKEE010000528.1:0-2894 GCA_035544555.1 Candidatus Methylomirabilota bacterium | reverse complement strand
ACCCGCACGAGGCGACGGCGACCGTGTAAAAATCCGGATGGAACAGGCCGGCCCCGGCCGCGTTTTGTCCGCCTGCGGAATTCCCATAAACGCCCAGCCGGTCGAGATCGTACCAGGAATACTTCTTCGCGACGGCCTGATGCCACAGGATGCGATCCGGGAAACCAGCGTCCTTCAGATTCTTCCAGCAGACATCGTGGAATGCCTTGGATCGGTTGGCGGTGCCCATGCCGTCCATCTTGACCACGACGAATCCTAGATCGGTCAGCGATTCATACCGGGATCGCGAACTGAAGGACTTGGGAACGAAGGATCCCTGCGGACCCGCGTAGATGTCCTCGATGACCGGGTAGGCCCCGTCAGGATCAAAGCCGGCGGGGCGATTGATAATGCCCCAGATGTCGGTCTTCCCGTCGCGGCCTTTCGCGACGAACACCTCGGGGGGTTCCCAGCCGGTCGCTTCGAGGGCCGAGATGTCGGCTTCATCGAGCCGGCAGACGAGGGATCCGTCGGAGGCGTCGCGCAGTTCGTGCACCGGGGCCTGGTCCACGCGTGACCAGGTGTCGATGAGATATTTCCGATCCGGGGAAAACTGAATGCTGTGGGTGCCGTCCCCTTCGGTCAGGGCGACGAGGCCGGTGCCGTCGAAATGGATGCGGTAGTAATGGATGAAGTAGGGGTCCTGTCCGGGATTCATCCCGCTGGCGCGGAACCAGACCTGGCGTTTGTCCTCGTCGATCCGATCAATACCGCGCACGACCCATTCGCCCTTCGTGATCTGGTTTTTGATCTCTCCGGACCGGGTGTCGATGAGGTGGAGATGGCGCCAGCCATCCCGTTCGGAGACGTAAATGATCTCGTCCGATTGATCGAGCCAGTTGATGAAGTCCATGCGGAGATTCTCCGTGTGGACGGTCCAGATGAACGTGTCGGTTTTCTCGTCGATGATATTGCGGACGGCGCCGGTGTCGGCGGTGATTTCAATGAGCCGAAATCGTTGGTGGCCGCGATCCGTCTGTTCGTAAGTGAACGTCGAGCCGTCCTCGCTCCAACGCGGGCGGGGAGAAAGCCAGCCATGTTCAAAACGATCCACATGCGGTTTGATTTGGGCGCGCGTGCCCACATTGAACAGGTTGAGTTCGTAGGTGGCCAGTTTGTCGCCAGGCAGGTCATAGGATCGGGTGCGAAGTTTGGCCCGGCCGCCGCCTTCCGGCGAGGATTCGATAAGGTAAACCTCCTTGCGGGCGCCGGGTTCGATGCGAAGGGCGACCAGGGTCTCTGAATCCGGCGACCAGGAAATCCGGCCATAGCCGAATCCCTCACGCCCATCTTCGCTGAGCTGGACTTCGCTTTCGTCTCCGTCGGTTTTGCGCAGGAAAACGTTGTGCTCCCGCACGAAGGCCGACCACTGGCCGTCGGGTGAGCGCTCGGAATCCCCGCGTTGCTGCCTCCGGGAACCGCGGGATCGTCCGTCCTCATCAGAATTCCGGGCTTCCTCGTCCAGGGAGGCATCCGTTCTTGAACAGTCATAGGAGGAAAGATCGCATTGCCAGGTGACATCGCCGGCCTGAAAGCGGACGGCGGCCAGGTCATCGGTGAACTGGATGCGCTCGAACGGAAGACGGTCGGCGGCGTGGTCGGTGCCGGTGGCGCGGGAAAGTGCCGATGCGAGACGGGTATGATCGAAAGCCGTTTTGCGGGTACCGCTTTCGGCATGGACAAGGATGAACTCCCGGGCGTCATCGCGCAGGTCGTTGCGATACCAGAACCGGGAATTGTTATCGAACCAGTGAGGGGTGACGCGTTCCTTGAGGACCAGATCGCCGCGGCGGTTTCCGGGATCCGCGGCCTGAGGGGAAGGCTCCTGATGCCGGGCGGTGTCCTCGAGGGAAGCCGGCTGGCCTGTCGTGGTGATGAGGAAGCCGGCCACGAAAACCATGAGCGCGAGCTGGAACCGGCGGTGGGCGGCCGCGACGTGCACGACCGGGGGAATGCCGGGTGTGACGGAGGTCCGATGGCTTGTCATGGCGAATGATTCTCCTTGCGCGCGTGGATTGGGCGCGTCGTGTGGAGCCGGGGATGCCGGCCAGGGGAGTTGCGGAGGATGCGGGTCATTCCGGAGTGCGGAGGTGAAGGCGAGACAGTGGCGGACGCGGCTGGCGGTCATTGGGAACAGGTGTTCAATTAGCCCGGGAGACGCCGCTTCGATCCATGAGGTTTCGCGCATTTTATATTTGATTTTTTGTGGACGGAACAAGAGAGAGGAACGCTCAGCATCTCCAAAACGCCGCCAATTCCGCACGGAGTTTTCCGAATCTCGCGCCAGCGTCTTGGAGTGCGGTTGTGGGCGCCAGCCCTCTACCGCTTTCGAATGCCGAACGGACGTTCATCCAGCGCATCAGCTCCGCACGCGCTCGAAAAGCGGCGAATCCGCTTCGCTCCATCGCCGCACTCCAAAACGTCGCCGACTTCGCAGTCGCAGGGTGCCATCGATAATCGCCGATTCATGGACCCGTCCCCCTGCCGCACACTGGATTTACACTCCGCGGCGCGCGTGATAGGCTGCGCGAGGATTCTCCCGGGACCAGGATTCGGCGATGGCCGCCGGTTCCCCCGAATGGCGTGGGTTGTGTGGTATGTCACAGATTTCAAAAACCGGAATTCCATGGTTGCGCGTCGGCATGTGGATGTTGGCGGGGTTGCTCGCGGGCGCGTCGGACGCCGCAGGCTCGGAGATCCGGTTCAACCGTGACATTCGTCCGATTCTTTCGGACAACTGCTTCGCGTGCCACGGGCCGGACAAGAACACGCGCGAGGCGGAATTGCGGCTGGATGTTCCCGGGGCCGCGTTTGCCGAATCCAACGGACAGGCGGTGATCGTGCCGGGAAAACCG
>DATKEE010000527.1:0-12850 GCA_035544555.1 Candidatus Methylomirabilota bacterium | reverse complement strand
AATAACACGGCCGGTCTGCCACAAACCATGATCGGCGCCGGGTTCAAACCCGGCGCCCTTTTTTTGCGGGCGCCCTGAAATGCCAATCAACCGGCAACACTCAGCGGCATTCCTCCCGCCGTGTTCCCGGGGCCGCCCTCGAAGGCCCTTCGTGAGGACGTCAGGTTTTCGAATTCGGGGAGACCTCGTCCGACCAGCCAAGAAATTGTTCCAGGTGGCGCCGCGCGATCTTCAGGCCGGTGTTCTCCAGTGACCGCCCCGCCAGGGGACCGTGTTCGTCACCCGGATGATCCCGGAAAACGGGGTCATGCCATCCTTCAATGTTGAGATCCGAATCGTAGCCCGCGCGCAGGAGGGCGTGGATGATCTCCGCCCAGTTGGATTCACCGAGGCCCGGGAAGCGGTGCTCGGCGACGCCCGGATGGCAGATCCCATAGGTCGCGAGAAGCGGCCTGTTGATGGACGCGTCCTTCGCGTGGACATGAAAGATGCGCGCGCCGAACTTGCGGACATTGGCCAGTGGATCGATGAACTGGCAGACGAGATGACTGGGGTCCCATTCGATGCCGACATTCTCGTGCCGGATCTCATTGAACAGGCGCTCCCACATCGCGGGCTGGGCGAGCATGTTGTAACCCATGATCGGCAGATGAAACGCCCCCTGGGGACAATGCTCGAAGGCGATGCGGACGCCATGGTCGGCGGCGAATTCCGCCAGCGGTTCCCAGAACGCCAGGAGTTGCGGGAAATGCTGTTCGAAGGAGCGTGTGACCGGCTGGCCGCCCCGCGAATCCACCTCGGTCTCGATCACCGCGCCCGGAAATCCCGCGACGGTGCGCGTGCCAATGTGGGCCGCCACCTCGATGGCCCGGATGAAAATGGCCCGCGCGTGATCGCTTTGATCCGGATTCAGCGGATTCCGATAGAGCGCGCCAATCGCCGAAATCCGGATGTCACGACTCTTTGCCTCCTCCGCCAGGCGCTCGACAAACGGCTTCCAATTCTTGCGGCCGATCGCGGCCGGACTTTCGTCGAAGCGCATCCATTCAATGGATCGGAATCCCAGTGACCGCGCCCAATCGAGTTGTTCGGTTTCACCTTTGGTCAATACACCGATTCGCATCATGCCGAATGAAGGTTGGGGTCGGAATGGTTGGGACGCAAGTCCGGCGGCATCGGAGGGGTTCCCCGTGGAGCCGGCATCCGCCGCGCGGGCGCCGGCCGAGGGCGACGTCAACCCCTCAAACCCGCGGCGTCCATCAATCGCGCCGTTTCCCGATAGGCTTCCTCGACCCATTCGACGATTCGTTGCGGGTCGGGGGAGTATTCGAGTTCGATGGAGATGGCGCCTTTGATTTTGAGTTCCTTGATGGCCTGGAGGTAGGGCGCGAATTTCACAATGCCGCGGCCGGGTGGCAGATCCCCGTGCACCTTCCCGTCGCAATCGCTCAGGTGCACGTGAATCGCCTTGCCCTTGAGCTTCTTCAATTCCGCCGGGCCGGTGTCCGACAACACGAGATGGCTGATGTCGATGTTGGCCTTCACGCGCGGGTGGTTGCATTCATCGATGAAACGGGCCATCTGCTTCACGTTGTTGAGGAGACTGAGCCGGAATGGTTCGAGTTCGAGGGCGATGTCGATCCGCTTCCTGCCGGCGTAGTCGCCGAGTTTGCGGCAGCATTCGATCGCCCACTGCACCTGGGCCTCGGGCGGAATGACCTCCCGCTGCCAGAGGTATTCGCCCAGCACCAGCAGGATGTTGCCCGCGCCCCAGGCATGCGCCAGATCAATGAACTTCCGGCAGCGCGTCATGTGGAACTCCCGCACCGGCGCGTTGAAGTCGATCAATCCCAGCGCCACCACCGGCAATGAAACGACCGGCAACCCCAGCTTCTCCGTCGTGCGGGCGACGGTCTGAATCTCCTTCTTCGAGATGCCGGCCGCCTCGGTGAAGATGTCCACGGTGTCGAATCCGATGCGGGAAATGTGCTTGAGACCGGTGACGGTATCGACGCCGGCCTGCTGGAACGCGCTGTTGATGATGCCAAGTTTCATGGGGCAGGAATGATCTGGGCTGAAGGGATGTCGTGCCGGGGAACGAATGCGGCGACAGCCTGAGCCGCGCGGCGGGGGCTGTCAATGCCGGTCGCGCCGGTCAGTCCCGGCCGCGAATCATCAAGGCCGGACCCGGGAGCAGAATCTCGATCCCGTGATGGTCGGTGTCCGAGAGCAGTTCGACGCGGTTCTCGCCCGGACGCAGGTGGGCGGGATCGAGGGAGGTGATTCGATAGATCGTGTCATGGGCGCCGTTGCCGGCCGTCGGAATGAACCGGCCGTTGAGTGTGAAGTAATTCTCGACGCCGCCGGCTCCGCCATCCCAGACGACTGTGTGGAGTTCGGCCGCGAGAATGCGGTCGGGATGCGTGTTCAGAAAGAGCGACGCGGACTTGAGGTTGTTGGCGCGCGACCAGAATGGAGCGGGAACGCGCGGCGCGAGTACGAGGCGGACACTGACGTTTTCCCGGTCGGGCGTGCGCAGTGCTTCGACCACGGGCGTCACGAACACGATGTTCGCGGGGTTCCGGAAATGGATCACCGCGCGCGCGGCCATGTCGCGCTGGTCGGGGAGCATCGAGGTGTTCCAGTCGAGCGCGTAGGGCGGGGCCTCGACCACGCCCAGGATGCCGACGGGTTCCTTGCGACGGGTGAAGCCGTGCCAGTCGGAAAACCGGCCGTCGCCGTTCTCGTCGTAGCCGAAGTAGCGGCCATGGAACTCGACGCGCGCGATCCTGGAAGGGTCGAGGTCCGGGTGTTGGAGGGACAGGCGGATGATTTCGTTCGTTCCGTCCGGTTGCGTCGCGTCGAGGGTGGCGCGAAGGGAATCCAGTTCGCTGGCGACCAGTGCCGGATGATTGGTGGCCAGGGTCATTCGCAGCGCGGCTTCATCGACGATGAAATGGCCCCAGAAGGTGGTTCCCGTGTCACAGGCGAACTGGACGGCGTTGTAGCCGTTTACAAGATCGGTGATTTTCAGCGGAATGACCGGATAGAGGTGGGTGCAATGATGATCGGCGGTGCCGATTTCGCGAATGGGATACGTGGTGCGTCCGTTCAGCGTGACGCGCTTGTGTGTCGTTCCCGGATGCCCACCCCAGAGTTCCAGATACAGCTCGACTCCGGTGAGCTGGAGCAGATCTTCGTCGGCGCGGATCACCATCATGCCGTTGCCCCTTGGCTCGTTGCGTTGATGGAACCGGGGATCGACAACCACCTCGGGCGCGTTCACACGGAAGCGGCGGTTGAATTCGTAACCGGGGTTTCCGTGCTCCGCCCCGGGATGATACCAGTGAATGCGGACGAAATGACCATTGTCCGTGTCCGCCGCCGCCGCGGTCCCGCCAGCCGCCATCAGCAGGGCAACCGCTCCGGCGATGAGGCTGACAGAGGCGGGGCGCATGGACCTGGCGTTCGACAGGGCAGGATCGTTCCATCTCCCGCCGGTGGCTGTCGTGGCCTGTCGCGGGGAAGTCCGGACCGGTGGACCGGGCATTGTGTCAATGTTTAGGACTGACCCCTTTGGTGTCAAGGAATGGGGACGCATGCGGGAGACGCCGCTTCAGGACGGACGCTTTTGGGAGGAGGATGGGCGGAGTATCTTGCCGAATTCGCCTTCGACGGGTTCGATTTCTATGCGGCCTGAGGACGGGAGAGGTGGTTTGTGGGACGTTCTGGGGCCATCCGATGGGGCGGGCGCGGGGTTGGACGCGGCCTTCCCGCCGTGTGGCAGACCGGTCGGAACGTGCGGTTCCATCCCGCCGGGTTCCTCGTCCGGTAGTTCGTCCTGTGACGAGGGAACGTGCCAGTCGCGCTTTCGTTCCATCCAGTTGCGATAGCGCTGAAAGGTCCACATGCCGTGATCGCCGCCGGTCTCCATCACCGGCGTGATCTTGAAAAAATCACGGTTGCGAATGTGCGTTTTGACCGGGTGGGTGACGGCGAGGATTTCGCATTCCGGCAGACGAATCTTCAAGTCCGGCCGGAAGTGGAGTCGCTGGGCAATGACTCCCACCAGGCAGTCGGCGAGCTGGGCGGCGACACTGTTCTGAATCTCCGCGGGGAAGGCGCCCACGACTCGCTGCAAGGCCTCGATGCAGGTCGAGGAATGAACAGTGGCCAGGACCAGATGGCCGGTCTCGGCGGCGCTGAGGGTCAGTCGCATGGTTTCCGGGTCGCGCATTTCACCGACCATGAGAACATCGGGATCCTCGCGCAACGCGTCGAGCAGGGCCTGTTCGAAGCTGGGCGTGTCGCGTCCCACTTCGCGCTGGCGGATGAAACTCTTGCGGGGGCGGAAGGCGTATTCGATGGGGCTTTCCACGGTGACGACGTGGAGTGTTTCCGTGAGATTGAGTTCCTGGATGAGCGCGGCCAGGGTTGAGGACTTGCCGCTGCCGGTGGCGCCGGAGACGAGGATCAGCCCGTTGTGATGCGCCAGGAAGCGTTTGAGATCGGGATGCAGATTCAGCGACTCCAGGGTGGCCTGAAAGGAGGAAAGCAGCCGGACGGCGAAGCCGATTCCGCGCGCGGTCTGCAATACATTGATGCGGCACCGAACCCCGCGGATGGTGAGCGACAGATCGTGGGAACGCCGTTCCTGGAAGGCGGCCCAGTTTTCATCACCCAGAACGGCGCGCGCCATTTCGAAGAGTGCCTTCGATGGAATGGGTTCTCCGGTGGTCTGAAGGGCGCCGCGGACGCGGATCGCGGCGGGCATGCCGCCCTCCAGATGCAGGTCGCTGGCTCCCTGTTCCCTGGCCATGCCGATGAGGTCGTCGAACGTCATATGGAGACGCGAGTGTATGCCATGGATGAACACCCTGCAAAAACCAAAGTTGCCGCGGAAACAGCGGCGTGATCAGACGCCGGGCGCGCGAGGTTCGGCCCGCGCTCAACAACTGGTCGGCACTTCCCGCAACACCTCCACACAATGGGGAATGGCGCCCACAACAAAACCGAGGCACTCGACGGCGCCGCTCGGTTTGCCCGGCAGGCAGACCACAAGCGTCCGGTCCACCACCGCGGCAAGATTTCGGGAGAGGATCGCGTTCTTTGTGATCTTCATGGATTCCATCCGCATGAGTTCCCCGAAGCCGGGCAATTCGCGAAGGGCGATTTCGCGAACGGCCTCGGGCGTGACATCGCGAAGGGCGACACCGGTGCCGCCGGTGGTCAGGATGAGTTGGCATTCCTGATGGATCTGCTCACGGATGGCGCGTTGGATGTCGCTCTTTTCATCGGGAACCAGTTGTTCGGCGATCACCCTCCAGCCGTATTGGTCCGCGGCCTGTTTCAAGGCGGGACCGCCGAGGTCATCGTAGAGGCCTTGGGACGCGCGGTCGGAGATGGTGATGATGCCCACGTGCAATTGCATGGGCGTGCTTATATCGGGAAACCATGACCGGGAAAAGACCCGACATCACGATCCCCCCTCGTGCAAAACTTTGTCACATATGTGACAAAGTTTTGTAGGAGCGTGTTTGGGCAATCATCATGGGATCGCCGGGTCGCGTTCCGCGTGCCGCCTTCGGACGGTTTGCGCCATGGGCCGCCTGAAGGCGGGACACCCAACCGGGGGTTTCAAAACACGCTCTAAGAGCGGGGGGAGTTATCCGGGGGCTTTTTTGGTTTTGCCGACCAGCCGGATGGCGGTGATGCGCATGCGCTTGTCCACGGCCTTGCACATGTCGTAAATGGTGAGCGCGGCGACGCTGACGGCGGTCAGCGCCTCCATTTCGACTCCGGTGGGCGCGGTGATTTTCGCGGAGCCGGTGATCAGGATGCGATCGCGCGTTTTTGGAATGTCGAAGGAGACGTCGCAGTGGGTGAGGGGCAGAGGATGGCAGAGCGGGATGAGGTCGCCGGTTTTCTTGGCGGCGAGGATGCCGGCGAGCCGGGCGGTGGCGAGCACGTTGCCCTTGGCGATTGACTGGGACTGGATGAGGGCCAGGGTCCGGCGTTGCAGCCGGATTTCACCGGTGGCGACGGCCTCACGCAGAGAGGGAGGTTTGTCGGAGACATCGACCATCCGGACGTTGCCGTGGCGATCCAGGTGGGTGAGGGGGTTGGTTTTCATGGGTTGGGATCATCCCTGCTCGATGGATTGTTTCCAATCCGTGACGGTGGCGCGCATTTGTTCGGCCGCGTTGAGGCGGGGTTTGACGAACCGAGGAGTGAACCACGGAAACGTTCCCAACAAATCGTGGGTCACGAGAATCTGGCCGTCGCAATCCGGTCCGGAACCGATGCCGATGGTCGGGATGGGAATCCGGCGGGTGATCTCACCGGCGACCGGCGGCGTCACGAGTTCGAGCACGATGGCGAAGGCGCCCGCCTCGACGAGCGCGCCGGCATCGGCGAGCAGGGCGTCGCGTTCGGCGTCGTGGCGGCCCTTGACGTGGTAGCCGCCTTCCTCGATGACGCTTTGCGGCAGCATGCCGAGATGGCCGATGAATGGAATTCCGGCCGCCACGATGGCGCGGACCTGTGGAAGGATGGAGCGTCCGCCCTCGGCTTTGACGGCGCCGGCGCCCGCCTCGCGCAACCGGCGGGAATTGCGGACGGCCTCGCCGGTCGTCTCGTAGCTATGGTAGGGAAGATCGGCGGCGAGCAGGGCCGTGGGTTTGGCGCGGGCACAGGCGCGGACGTGGTGCTCCATTTCCTCCATGGTGACGTGGGTGGTGTCGGGATACCCGAGGACGACCATGCCGAGGGAATCGCCGACGAGCAGCAAGGGGACATGGGCCTCGTCGAGCAGCCGCGTCATCGGAAAGTCGTAGGTGGTGAGGGAGGCGATTTTCCGGCCCTGAGATTTCATGGCGCGGATGTCGTCCGCGGTGATCCTGGCATTATCCACGGCCAAACCATTGCGGGGTGGGAAACGGGCGACAAGTGGAAAGTCGGTATCGTGGGGGTGCAGGTGGCGGAAGAAAGCCTCGTGTGGGGAAGGGTGGGGAGGCCGGCGTGAGCGGGTCAATCGTGATGGAAGCTTTCGAGGAGTTCCCGGGGATGGACGATGGCGGTGCCAATCTTGCCGACCACGATGCCGGCGGCGTGATTGGAGAGAATGGCGGCTTCCATGGGTGAAGCGCCGGCCGCGATCGCCAGGGTGAACGAGGCGATGACGGTGTCGCCCGCGCCGGAAACGTCGAAGACCTCCTGTGAAAGAGTGGGGATGTGAAACGGGGGATGTCCGCGGCGGCAGAGCAGCATCCCCTGTTCGCCGAGCGTGACGAGGAGGAGGGCCGGTTGGTGCCGTTCCAGCAACTGTTCAGTGGCGCGCAAGAGAGGGGTGTCCTTCAGCGGATCGAGGGTGCGGGGTGTCTCGGGCAGGCCGGCCAGTTCGAAGGCCTCCTTGCGATTGGGGGTGATGAGGGAGAGCCCCGTGAGGTCGAGAGCGTGGACCGGCTTTGGGTCCAGGCTCAGCCAGATGCCCTGTTCGCGACAGTGGATCCTCAGGCCATTCAGTAAATGCTGGCTTACGACGCCTTTGCCATAGTCGCCAACGATCACCGCGTCGGCGCCTTTCAGCGATTGCCGCAGACCGGTGAGCAATCGGCGCGTGACTTTTCCGCCGAGGGGCACGCGGGGTTCGCGGTCCACGCGGACGACCTGCTGCTGGTGGGCGATGATCCGGGTTTTGATGCTGGTGGGACGGTCATTCAGCGTGAGGAGACCGTGGCAGTCCACGCGTTGTTCCTTGAGGAGACGGCGGAGGGTGGCGGCGGCTTCATCGCGGCCCACGACGCCGATGAAGGAGGATTGCACCCCGAGGGCGGCGAGGTTGTGGGCGACATTGGCGGCGCCGCCCGGCATGAAGCTTTCGTCGCGGAACTCAACCACCGGGACGGGGGCCTCGGGGGAAATGCGGCCGACGTGTCCCCAAATGAACTGGTCGAGCATGACGTCGCCAATCACGAGGATGCGCGAGCGCCGGGCTTTGGACAGGAGGGTGCGGACGCGGCGGACGGGCAGGGTGTGACGCTTCATGTCAGTGCAGGAACGCGGTCAGCGGACTGGTCGGGCTGGCGGTGTCGCTACTTTCGCCGATACCCACCTCGAAGGCGGTTCGTCCCGCCTCGACGGCCTGTTTGAAGGCGAGGGCCATGCGGTTGGGATCGGACGCGACGGCGATGGCGGTGTTGACGAGGACGGCATCGGCGCCGAGTTCCATGGCTTCGGCGGCGTGGCTGGGGGCGCCGAGTCCGGCATCGACGACGACGGGAACAGTGGCTTGTTCGATGATGATGCGGATTTGGTCGCGGGTTTCGAGGCCTTTGTTCGAACCGATGGGGGAACCGAGGGGCATGACGGTGGCGGTTCCGACCTCCTGGAGGCGTTTGGCGAGGACTGGATCCGCGTTGATGTAGGGAAGGACGGTGAAGCCTTCGCGGACGAGGGTTTCGGCGGCCTGCAATGTTTCGATGGGATCGGGCAGCAGATAGCGAGGGTCGGGATGGATTTCCAATTTGATCCACTTTGGCAGACCGGCGGCGACGGCCAGTCGCGCGAGGCGGACGGCTTCACCGGCATTCAGGGCACCGCTGGTATTGGGCAGGAGGAGATACTTCTCCGGATCAATGAAATCGAGGATGTCGGCGAACGGATCCTTGCGTCCCGAGAGGTCGGCGCGGCGGAGGGCGACGGTAACCATTTCGGTGCCGCTGGCGGCGAGGGCATCGCGCATGGCCTGGGGTGAGGAAAACTTGCCGGTGCCAAGAATCAATCGGGAATTGAACCGGCGGCCGGCAATGGCGAGCGGATGAACTGACATCAAGGCGAGCTTAGGCGCGGGCTGGAAGTTTTGTCCAGCCGTCGCAAAAAGGGGTCGGTTCTTGGTATTGGCTACTCCCTTTCGCGGATGCTCGGAATCGGGAGTGGATTAGCGGGCGAACCGGCGGGGGTGGTGTGTTGGGGAGGGATGCGTTGTTCCAAGGAGTTTGCCGGAGCGGATGGGTGTCGAACATGGATGGGGAGGAGAAAGGCCATCAGTGATCAATACCAAGAACTGACCCCTTTTCCTGGCAGGGGGGTTCTGTTAGCTTGCCGGCGTGTTCAGACCTTGCATTGATCTTCATGAGGGCCGGGTCAAGCAGATTGTGGGCGGTACATTGGGCGGGAATCCGGAGGCGTTGCGGACGAATTATGTGTCGGACCGGCCGGCCGCGTGGTTCGCGCGATTGTATCGGCGGGACGGTTTGAAGGGCGGGCACGTGATCCAGTTGGGACCTGGCAACGAGGTGGCCGCGCGGGAGGCGCTGGCGGCGTATCCGGGCGGGATGCAGGTTGGGGGCGGCATCCGGGCGGACAACGCGAGGGTGTTTCTGGATGCGGGCGCGTCGCATGTGATTGTGACGTCCTGGGTGTTTCGTGACGGACGGCTGGATGAGGATCGGTTGAGTGAACTGGTCCGGGGGGTGGGGCGGGAGCGCCTGGTGTTGGATTTGAGCTGCCGCGTCCGGGAGGGGGAATATTGGGTGGTGACGGATCGCTGGCAAAAGTTCACCCGGATGCGGCTCGAGCCGGGGGCGCTGGGGCGTCTGTCGGAATCATGCGCCGAGTTTCTGGTGCATGCGGTGGACGTGGAAGGTTTGTGCGGAGGGGTGGATCTGGAACTGGTGCGGAGACTTGCGGATTGGTCGCCTCTGCCCGCCACCTACGCGGGAGGCGCGCGATCCCTGGAAGACCTGAAAGCGGTGACGGAGGCCGGGCGGGGCCGGATAGACCTGACGATTGGGTCGGCTCTGGACATTTTCGGGGGGGAGGGAGTGAAGTACGAGGAGGCGGTGGCGTTCAACCGGGAGCACGGGGCATCCGCGGACCGTGGAGGCGGGGCAGGCGGGGAAATAATGAGGAGATAATGGTTGCGGGGCGGGAGGTGTTTGTTAAGTTGACGCCTTTTCGATTGACCGGGGAACGGCCCCGGGATCGGGAATCGGATCGAACGGCCTGAAACGCAAGGCCCGTTTCTCGTGTGAGGGCGGGTGGCCAGAACCACATCGAAATCAATCCTGTGTTCCGCGGGATGGTTCGCCGGGAAGCGGCGGACTCCGAACCAAAGGAAATGTGTGATCAGTATCGGTATCAAAGAACTACTCGAAGCCGGTGTTCATTTTGGACACCAGACCCGTCGTTGGAATCCCAGAATGAAGCCGTTCATATTTGACGCCCGGAACGGCATTCACATCATCGATCTCAGCAAGACGCTGACGCAACTCGAAGCCGCCTGCAATTTCCTGCATCAGACGGTGAGCCGCGGAGGGCAGGTCCTGTTCGTCGGCACGAAGAAGCAGGCGCAGGAGGCGGTGAAGGAAGCCGCCAAGACCTGCGGCCAGCTTCATGTCACCGAGCGCTGGCTCGGCGGCACCCTCACGAATTTCAATACCGTCAAACGCTCCATCGGCCGCCTGAAGCACATCGAGAAGATGGAGTCGGACGGCACCATCAACGAGTACGGAAAGCAGGAGCAGTCGATGCTCCGGCGGGAGGCCGCGCGGCTTTTCAAGAACCTGGACGGCATCCGCACGATGGACAAGTACCCTGCCGCGATGTTCATCATTGACGTCAAGCGCGAGCACAATGCGGTGGCGGAGGCGCGGCGGTTGAAGATCCCGCTGGTGGCGGTGGTGGATACGAACTGCGATCCCAACCTGGTGGACCACCCGATTGCGGGCAACGATGACGCGATCCGCTCGGTGCGGTTGATTCTGACGACGGTGGTTCAGACCGTCACCCAGGCGCGGGCGGAGTTCGAGTCCAAGCACGCGCGCCGCAAGCAGGCTGAGGAGGAGGAGGCCAAACGGAAGTCGGAAGAGTCCGCCGCCTCCGCGGCCGCCACAGAGGCCTCCGCCACGACGACGGCCGAGGGTGGAGAAGGGCCGGGGGCGGGGGCCGCGTCCGCGGCACAGGATTCGAGTGGCGGATCACCGGAGACGGGAGACGCCGCAGTGGAGACCCACGAGCCGAAGGCTTCCGAAGCTTCCGCGTAACCATTTACGGAACATGGGGCGTGGCCTTTCGGATTCCGGGGATGCCGGAATTTCGTCAGGTAACGTCCTTTCAACCTTTCAAAGCACTATGTCTGAAATTACCGCCGCCGCTGTTGGCAAGCTCAGAGAGTTGACCAATGCCGGCCTGATGGATTGCAAGAAGGCGCTGACCGAGGCCCGGGGGGACCTGGAGGCCGCCGTGGATATCCTGCGCAAGAAGGGCGCGGCCTCCGCCGCGAAGAAGTCGGCCCGTGCCGCGAACGAGGGGGTGATCGCCCGGCACATCCAGCCCGGGTCCCGAGTTGGCGTGCTCGTGGAGGTCAATTGCGAGACGGACTTTGTCGCGCGCAACGAGTCATTCCGCGCGTTTTGCGACGACGTGGCGAAGACTCTGGCGGAGAACCTTGAGGCGGACCTCGAACCCGCGCGCACAGCCCAGGTGGCGACGGTTGGGGAGAACATCCAGATTTCCCGTCACCATCGCATCGAGGTGGCGGGGAACGGCATGGTGGCGGCCTACATCCACACGGGTGCGAAGGTGGGGGTGCTGGTGGAAGTGGGCGCCGGCCGCGAGGCCACGGTGAACCACGAGGACTTCAAGCAACTGGTGCGCGACATCACACTGCAGATTGCGGCCGCGCATCCCTCGGTGGTTTCGCGCGAACAGGTGGATCCCGCGGTATTGGAGAAGGAGAAGGAAATCGCCGCCGAGCAGGTGAAGAACAAGCCCCCTCAGGCGATCGCGAAGATCATCGAGGGCAAGCTGGAGAAGTTCCATCAAAGCCACTGCCTTTTGGACCAGGGTTTCGTGAAGCGGAATTCCGAGGTCACGGTGAAGGAACACATCGCGGGCGTGGCGAAGCAATTGGGCGATGAGATCGAGGTCCGGCGCTTCGTGCGATTCCAGGTGGGAGAAGCGCTGGCGGCAACCTGAACCGACGCATTGTCCAGCCACCATGAAGGGAAAGAAGCCGACTCCAAAGTACCGCCGCATCCTTTTAAAACTGAGCGGCGAGGCGCTGGGGAGGGAGTCGTCCGGAGTCGGGATCAGTCCCGAAGCGGTTCATGACATGGCACGGCAGATTCGTGAGGTGCGGGAACTGGGGGTGGAAGTGGTGGTGGTGATTGGAGGGGGCAACATTTTCCGCGGGGTGACGGGGAGCGAACGGGGCATCGAGCGCGCGACGGGCGATTACATGGGCATGCTGGCGACGGTAATCAATTCGCTGGCGTTGCAGGATGCGCTGGAAAAGGCGGGCGTGGGAACGCGGGTGCAGAGCGCCATCACCATGGCCCAGGTGGCGGAGTCGTTCATCCGTCGCCGCGCGGTCCGGCATCTGGAGAAGGGACGGGTCGTGATTTTTGGCGGAGGCACCGGGAACCCGTATTTCTCCACCGACACGGCGGCCGCGCTGCGGGCGAACGAGATCGGGGCGGAGGTGATACTCAAGGCCACGAAGGTGGACGGGATTTACGACAGCGATCCCAAGAAGAACAGCCGGGCCAGGCGCTACAAGCAGATCACCTATCTCGAGGCGTTGCAGAAGCGGTTGCAGGTGATGGATTCCACGGCGTTTTCGCTCTGCATGGACAACAAGATGCCGATCATCGTGTTCGACCTGTTCAAGCCGCACAACCTGAAGCGCGTGGTGATGGGGGAACCGGTCGGCACGCTGGTGACCGGTTGAGGGCGTGTCCGCGGGGGTGTGATTAGAAGTGGGTGAACTGTGAGCGATTTCAAAGAATCGATGGGAGGGGCGCGATTCGGTCGTCCTGCCCCGGAACGGAGAGTCAGAGCGTCGTTA
>DATKEE010000526.1:0-3517 GCA_035544555.1 Candidatus Methylomirabilota bacterium | reverse complement strand
AGGCGCGACGAGGGAGTTCCGCGCTTGCGGGATGACCGAGGAGCAACGAAGCCAGAGAGCCTTTTCCGGGAAAACCCGCTTCGCAAGGGTCAATCAAGACCCCGCCGGCCACCAACCTCCTCCAATGTCTCCCGAAGCGTGTCCCGGGCCGCCTCGCGTGCATCCTCCAATACCTCTCGATGCGCGGGCAGTTCCCGCAACAACTGCTGTTGCCGCTCCCGGAATTCCTCACGAATCTGGCGCGCGCGTTCCATCCACGCCTCCCGGTCCTGCCGGAACCGCTCGCGGATCTTGTCCCGCTCCTCGTCCGTCAGGCCGCCCAGCTTCTCCCGTTGCTCCTTCAGGTAGGCTTCCCGCAACCGGCGAAACCGATCGAGCCGTTCCAATATCTCCGGTGAAAGCTCCGGCCGTTCCGGGCGCTCGGGTCGCACCTGCCCATCCTCGCCCAGACTCCCTTCAAGGGGACCTTTCAGGACCGAGGGATCCAGCTCAATGACCGTCCCATCCCGCAGCTTCACCTCGATGCTGTCATCCGGTTTGGCCGGCGGAACCTTTGGATCCTCATCAGGATTCGGCTCGGTTTGCGCCATCGCGCCCGCGGCGACCAGACACACCAACACCACCCCCCACCGTTTACAGATTTTACAGATTCTTTGTATCAAAAGCTTCATACTTCTTAGCCGTGTGTGTGTGTTCAATCGCCGATACTGTCAGCTTTATCCCAACCAATGGGCACTCTCTGTGCCAGTCCGTCACGCCGATTCAATCTGATTCAATACAAACATCTTGCATCGCATCCATTCCTCGACGAAGCCCGCGTTCCTGGGCAATGCGACCCAGATGCCTGACCTCTCACCCTTCCCCTGGGACTGTACCCCCATCCTCGTCCCCCCGTTTCTGGCCCGCCAGCCGATACCGCACATAGTCCCTCGACACCCCAAGCAATCGCGCCGCCGCCGACACATTATTCCCCGCCTGCCGAAGCGCAACCTGGATCATGCGGGAGATGGCGTCCTCCAGCGAAAAGCCTTCCTCGGGAAAGCGGAATGCCGGGTTCAACCACTCTCCCGACGACAACGTCTGGTTCGCCCCGGCTTCCATCCGCTCCGCCAGATGGGCAAAGTCCAGCTCCGCCGCATCCTCAAAAACAATCGCCCGCTCCAGTTCGTGGGACAGTTCACGGACGTTTCCCGGCCACGCGTACGATGCCAGCCTTTCATGACCCGCTTTCGTCACCCGCTTCGGGGGAATGCGATGCCGCCGGCAAAGCTGTTCCATCAGCAACCCGGCCAGCGCTTCGACATCCCCGCCCCGCTCCCGCAACGGCGGGATGCGGATCCGGTACAAATCCAGCCGGTGAAACAAATCCTCCCGGAACCCGCCCTCCGCCACCAGTCGCTTCAATTCACAGTGCGTGGCCGCGATCAACCGCACATCCACCGGAATCTCACGGTTGCCTCCGATGCGCCGGATCCGATGGTCCTCGATCACCTTCAGCACCTTCGCCTGCAACGGCAGCGACAGGCTCGGCAGCTCATCCAGGAACAAGGTCCCGCCGTTGGCCGCCTCAAAAAGGCCCATCCGCGCCGCCCGCGCATCCGTGAAAGCCCCGCGTTCGTGGCCAAACAATTCGGACTCGGCGAGTGTCTCCGGCAATGCCGAACAATTGACCTCGACCAGCGCCTGTTTGGACCGCGGCCCCCGGTGATGCAACCACCGCGCGATGGTCGTCTTGCCCGTCCCGGTCTCCCCCTCGATCAACACCGGCGGCAAATGCTCCCGCACCCGCGCGTCCGCCGTCAGAATCTTTCCCAGTTTCTCCTCCATCCCGGCCAGCGCGCCCCCGAAGTAAAACGCGTCCCCCGTGCTCGCGCCATCCGCGCGCCGATGTTCCTCCAGCCGCGCGGACTGCCGGACCCGCCGGGCGCGGCTGAACACGAGCAGCAGTTCCTCCGGCTCGAACGGTTTCACCAGATAATCCAGCGCCCCCAGCCGCATCGCCTCCACCGCCCCGCTCACCCCGCCATCCGCCGTCATCACGATCACCCCCGTCGCCGGCGAAAACGTCTTCTCCTTCAGCAAATCGATCCCGCTCCCGTCCGGCAGATTCACGTCCAGAAGCGCGAAATCATACGCCGCCTCGCCCGCCATCCGCACCGCCCCCGCCCGGTCCCCCACACCGCACACGTCCGCCCCCAGCCGCTCGAGTTCGGCGGCCAGACGCTTCCGGAGCAATGCCTCGTCCTCCACGATCAGGAGGTTCAGGCCGGTCAGTGCTTGTGTCTGCATGAAATCATCCGCTCTCGAATCCCCCGCCGGATGGCTTCGGTTTGCGCGGCGCGCCCGGGGAACGGCGGCCGTGCCATGGAGCCTGTCCGGAAATTACAACGCTTCACTGGACAATACGACATTCGTCGCCTCGGTCTGCCCCGGCGGGAGGGTGATCCTGTTCTCCGAGACATTGCCGGACTCCACGCACACCATCCGCTGATACTCCTCGTTCCCAAAATCCGGCATCTGCTGCGACTTGTTCACCCACGGATTCCACAACACCGTGGATTGCGACCCGGCCTTCTCCACGCGAATGCGGCGGCCCCACGTCGCGTCCTCCAGTTCCACCGGTCCCGGTGTGCCCAGATAGATCCGGTCCGTTTCGCCCGTGATCCGGATCGGATCCGACGCCTCCCGCTTGCGCGCGTAGTTCTCGGTCTTGTCGAGGTACGCCACTCCCTTCAATCCCGTCAATGTCACCGACCCGATGTCCCCCACCGCCAGATACGTGTGCAGGCAGTTCTCAAACACCAGGTCCTGATCCGGCGAATCATTCGTGATCCTCAGTTCCAGCCCAAGTTCCCGACCGACAGTCACGACATACTCCGCGGTGAACGGGGGCAGCAACGCCGCCTCCGCCGTGGCGAGCAACATCAGCCGCAGACTCACCGCCCCGTCCGCTCCCTGCGTGATCTCCCGCATCTCCCATGGCTGATTGCGCGCGAACCCGTGCATCGGCCCGCCCTCGCGCGGCCCAAACCACGGAAACACAATCGGCACCCCGCCCCGGATCGGCTGCCCCTCCTCAAACCGGCTGAGCTGGCTCAGAAACAGGATCGGCTCCTCATCCTTCCGTTGGAAACGCGTCACCTGCGCCCCTTGCAGATAAATCTCCGCCGTGCTCCAGCCCGTGTTCACCTCCACCTTGTCGAGTTCCCCGTTCCCTTCCATGAACGTGACCCGCCCGGGAATCTCCAGCTTGGTGGACCATTGTGTGGTTGACATGGGAACTTGTGGATTCGCGCGCACTATACCCGCCAACGCCCGGCCAGCCCATCCTTTTTTCCGGCTTCCCACCCTCCTCCAAAGCCCCTACCGTCTCCGCCACTCCTTATGGCATCTCAACGCAAATACCGCTTCTGCTTCGGCCCCTGGAACATCAGCGAAGGCCAGGACCCCTACGGCCCCACCACGCGCCCCCCCCAATCCTTCGACTGGAAACTCGACCAACTTAAAAAACTCGGCT
>DATKEE010000525.1:0-4005 GCA_035544555.1 Candidatus Methylomirabilota bacterium | reverse complement strand
AAGACGTTCTTCCTGAACGATACCCGCTGGGTGGATTCCGCGGTGCAGAAACATGCAAAGGCGGACCGCGTGCGAATCCCGTTCGGATCGGACGCCTACTTTGATCTGATCGCGGCGAACCCGGCCGTCCGCCACTGGCTGTCCCTGGGCGCGGAGGTCGAGTTTCACTGGAACGGGAAGATTTACGAAGTGCACCAGCCGTGAGCAAACTCCGACGCGGCGCGGGCCCGGCTGATTCGTTGACAAACTTCATGCACCCCGTTTCCCACGTATGAAATCGAACCTTCCTCTTCTCCTGACGTGCCTTCTCGCGCTTGCGCTACCACTTCAGTCCGCCACCCGCGAGGAACAATGGCAACAGGTGGAGTCCGCCATCCAGGCCGGCCAGCCGCAAACCGCCATCGAGGCATTGCAACCGATCATCGAAGGAGCGCTTGCGGACGAGGCCCACGCGGAGGCGGTGAAGGCGATTGCCCGGAGGATCATTCTGGAAGGCAACATCCAGGGCAACAAACCCGAGGAGAAAATCCGGTTGATGGAGGCCGAAATCACCGCCGCGCCGGATGAAATGAAGCCGGTCCTGCAAACCCTCCTCGCGCACTGGTACTGGCACTACTTTCAGAACAACCGATGGCGATTCATGCAGCGGACTGCCACGTCCGAACCGCCGGGAGAAGACTTCACCACCTGGGACCTGCGCCGGTTGTTCGCGGAGATCGACACACATTTCCAGGCATCGCTCTCGAATGAAGGCTTCCTGAAAGGCACCGCGGTTGCCGAATGGGACGATTTGCTGGAAGCGGGGACCCTTCCCGACGACCATCGTCCCACGCTGTATGACTTTCTCGCGCACGAAGCGCTCGCCTTTTACTCCGCGGGCGAACAAGTCGCGATGCAACCGGAGGAACCGTTCGAAGTCCCGGCGGACGGCCCCATCTTCGGGACCGTGGATGCCTTTCTGAACTGGGAACCGGCGGGTCCGACGGAGGGAACGGTGGCGCCGGCATTGCGGGCCCTGACGTTGTACCAGGCTCTGCTTCGATTCCACCAGGAGGACGACAATCCAACCGCGTTCATTGACGTCGATATCGCGCGACTCGTGTGGGGTTCGAATGTGGCGTTCGGGGAGACCCAGCAGGCCCGCTTCCGCGAGGCACTCGAACGGATTGTCAACCAATGGGCCGATCATCCGTTGTCCGCGATCGCGCGATTTCATTGGGCCGCCTCGGTGAGAGGCGAGGATGACCTGGTGCGGGCGCGGGAGATCGCGCTGCGGGGAGCTGAGATATTCCCGGAGAGCGACGGCGGACGGATGTGCCGCAACCTCGTCACGGAGATCGAGGCGAAGTCATTCGAGGTGATCAGCGAACGCGTGTGGAACGAGCCCTGGCCGGCAATCCGCGTTCGCTATCGGAATCTGACGAACCTCCACTTTCGCGCGGTGCCGTATGAGTGGGAGGATTTCCTGGACAGCCGACGCAACCGCCCGCGCAATCTCGGCCAGCAGGAACGCCGGCTGGTGCTGGATCGTCCGGTCGCGAAGTCGTGGTCGGTGACATTGCCGTCAACGCCGGACTATCAGGAGCGCATTGAGAAACTGGTGGCGCCGGACGATCTGGAGGCGGGCTTTTATTTCATCGTGGCCAGTCACGATTCCGAATTCCGGGACACGGACAACCAGGTGAAGTTCACCGATGTCTGGGTCAGCGAACTGGCGCTCATCATCCGGCCGCGGGCCGGGCAGATCGAAGGGTTCCTGTTGGAGGCGGATTCAGGACGGCCGCTGCCGGGAGCGGAAGTGATGGCCTGGCAACTCGACAATCAGGGAAATCGCGTGGCCCGGCCGGCACTGGACACCGATGAGCACGGGTTTTTTTCCATCCGCGAAGACACGAACCGCGGCTGGCTGATCCGCGTCCGGCACGAGGGTCGGGAACTCGCCTCCGAACAGGAATACGCCTCGCATTGGCGCGAGCACGACATTGACCGGCGGCAGACGGTCTTCTTCACCGACCGCTCGATTTACCGCCCGGGCCAGACGATCCAATACAAAGGCATCTGTCTCGAAGTCGATACCGCCCGGGACAATTATCAAACCCTGGCCGGCCGCGCTGTGACGGTTGCGTTCGTGGATCCGAACAACAATGAAATTGCGCGCCGCGAACACCGCTGCAACGGGTTCGGCTCCTTCTCGGGCAGCTTCACGGCACCGCGCGACCGCGTCACCGGCGCCATGCGCATTTATGTGGTGAATGGTCCGCAGGGCGCCACCCATCTCAGCGTCGAGGAATACAAGCGTCCAAAGTTCGAGGTGACCCTGGACGCGCCGAAAGAGGCGCCGCGTCTGGACGAGACGGTCGCGTTGAGCGGGAAGGCGATGAGTTACACGGGAGCGCCGGTGGATGGCGCGAGGGTGCGGTATCGCGTCGTGCGCGAGGTGCGCTGGCCCTACTGGTGGGGCTGGCATCACCGCTGGCGCACTCGAGGCGTCTCCGAAAGCCAGGAAATCGCGCACGGATTCACGGAGACGGATGTCAACGGCGCGTTCACGATTGAGTTTCAAGCCAGACCCGATCCCAAGGTGCCGGAGGAGGAGGGCGTTTCCTTCTCGTTTGCCGTGCACGCGGATGTCACCGACACGGCCGGCGAGACGCGGTCGGACCAACGGCGACTCCAGGCGGGTTTCGTGGCGTTGTCCGCACGGATCGACGCGGAGGAATGGCAGACGCCGGACGAGCCGGTGCGGGTGCGGGTGAGCACGACCACGCTGGATGGCGAACCGCAGAGAGCCGAGGGGGTGATCAAGGTCCATCGCCTGGAGGAACCACAAACGGTTCATCGTCCCTACGTCGGCGAGATCAGCAGTTACTGGCCGGGACCTGGTCCGGACGATCCCGACCTTTCGAATCCGGAATTCTGGCCGTTGGGCGAGATGGTGGCGGAACAGGGCTTCACGACAGCGGGCAATGGACTCGCAACAAACTCATTCGAACTCGATGTGGGCGCGTATCGGGCGGTGATGGAGACCCGGGACCGTTTTGGAGAATCCCTGATTGTGCGCCATCAACTCCTCGTGGTGGACCCGGCCGCGGACGACCTCGACGTCAAAGTGCCGCATCTGTTGACGGCTCCGAAATGGTCGGTGGAACCGGGCGAGGAATTCGTGGCGCTCTGGGGCACGGGCTACGAGGAGGGCAGGGCGTTCGTCGAGATTGAGCATCGGCATCAATTCATGACGCGCTTCCGGACCGGGGCAGGAGGCACGCAGCAACGGATTGTGGTGCCGGTTACCGAAGCCATGCGCGGCGGGTTCACGGTCCACGTCACTTATGTGCGGGAGAACCGGGCCTATCTCGAGCGTCGGCACGTGGACGTCCCCTGGAGCAACAAGAACCTCGATCTGCGCTGGGAACACTTCACGTCGAAGCTCGAACCCGCCGTGAAGGAAACCTGGACCGCGGTGGTCTCGGGACCGGATGCGGACAAGGCCGCCGCCGAAATGGTCGCCACCTTGTACGACGCGTCCCTGGATGCGTTTCAACCGCATCGATGGATGGAGCGATTTGGGTTCTTCCGGCGCGATTACACGACCGCGCAGCCGGATTTCCAGAATGGGACGGCCCACTTTGTTTGGATGATGGGACGTTGGGCGGATCGGCGGGTTACCGTGAGCCGCGCCTACCGCCATTTCCCGCGCGATCTGATCGCCAATATCTGGGGCTACCAGTTCCTGTCACAAAGGCGGTTTGGGGCGGGGACGGATCAACTGGCCTTGACGGAAGGAGTGCTGCCCGCGGCCCCGGCCGCGGCGGAGACCATGATGGCTGCCGATGCGGGTGCCCGACTGGGCATGGCCACCCGAGGTGTGGAAATGGTCGCCGATGGAGTCGAAAAGGCGGGCGAACAGGCACCGGAATACCGGCCGAACCTCGATCAGATCACGGCACGCAAGAACCTCGACGAAACCGCGTTCTTCTTCCCGCAGTTGACCTCCGACAGCAACGG
>DATKEE010000524.1:0-9137 GCA_035544555.1 Candidatus Methylomirabilota bacterium | reverse complement strand
GCGGGCGCGGTTTCCTGCTGTCGCAAGGCTTCGCGTGCCCGTTCAATTGCGTCGGCGGAGGGCTGCTGGGCCTGGATCGCCGAACTACCGAGAATGACGACACCGCAGGCGAGCAGGAGTGTGTGAGTTTTCATGAGAGACTAGTTAATTCAATCGATTGGCACAATCAACAGCATTTATCCGGCGCGTACTGTGTGGAACAGCTTTCGCCAGAGGAAGGGTACCGGATAGCACAGGACGCTGAGGAAGAACAGCTTTTTCACCTCGGCGCGGGGGACCTTGACACGATGGGCGGGATCCAGGATTTGGGTTCGGCGAAGGCGGGAGAGTGTGCGGATACCGATGAGGACGGGCCAGGCGCAGGCGAGCCGGACGCGGATGGCGGAGGCAGGGACGCGGTTGGTGTAGCGCCATCCGGAGGTCAGGAGGGTTTCTGTCCGGTCGAGCAACTCGTTGTAGAGGGGGCGCAAGCGTGCTTCGTTCTGAACGTCGAGCAGATCAGCCGGTGCAAGGCCCAGTTCCGAGAGGCGCATGAACGGGAGGTAACAGCGGCCCTGCCGCAGATCGGCGGGGAGGTCGCGGAGGATGTTCACCATCTGAAGGCCACAGCCGTAGTCGGTCCCGTCACGCAGGAGGGCGGCTTCGTCCAGCGCGGCGTCGGGGAAGATGTGCCGGCGACAGAGGCGGGTCCAGAATTCACCGACGCAACCGGCGACTCGATACGTGTAATCGCGGAGTTCATCGTCGGTTTTCAGCGCGACAATGCGGGACTCGAAGGCGTCGGCGAAGCGTTCGAGATCAAGCGTTTGTCCGCTGGTGATGATTTGGAGGACGTCACGAATGAGGCGCCGGTCTTCTCCATCGAGTTGTTGGAGCGCGGTGATCGCTTCTTCGCAGCGGCGCAAGAGTTCCTGTTCGGCGGAACCGGACTGAGCCGGGATAAATTCATTGAAATCGACCGGCTCCGGACGGGAGCTCTGAATGCGGCGCGAGAGGTCATCGAGGGCGCGGAGGCGAAGGCCGACCGGCACAATGTGAGTGTCGGCGATGGTATCGGTGGTGCGGGCGAGGAGATAGGCGAGGCTGATTTGAGGGCGGACCTTGCGGGGGAGGATGCGCAAGGTCCGGTAAAAGGAGCGCGACACCTGTTCGAGGAGATCTCCCACGACACTGAATTGGAAGGTGTTCATAGGCCGTTGAGACGGTCTGAACCGGTCTCAGGCGCGCGGCGGTCTGTTCCGCGCCGGACGGAACGCGAGCGTCAGGAGTCCGGGGGAGTTTTCCGGGGACGGAACGCGGCGAGTTTGCGGCGCCAGCGGACCAATTGGCGGGCGACCTCCTTGTTGCCGGGAGCCCCGGGCAGGTTTCGTTGGGTCATGGCCTTGCGGACATCGAAGAGTTGCCGGGCATCCTCCTCGAACAAGGGATCGACGCCGCGGAGTTCGTCGAGGGTCAATTCGTTCAGTGGCTTTTGGAGGCGTTCCGCGAGCGCGACCAATTTTCCGACGGCATGATGGGCGTGTCGGAATGGCCGGTTTTTGCGCACGAGGTAATCGGCGAGGTCCGTGGCCAGGAGGGTGGGATCGCTGACGGCGGCGAGGCAGGCGGGTTTGTTGACGCGGGCGGTTCTCAACATGCCGCTCATGAGTCGCACGCAGGCGCGAACGGTGTCCACAGTGTCGAAGAGGGGTTGCTTGTCCTCCTGGAGATCGCGGTTGTAGGTCATGGGGAGCCCCTTGAGCACGGTGAGGAGGGCGATGAGATTGCCGAGCAGCCGGCCGGTCTTGCCGCGGGTGAGTTCCGCCACGTCCGGGTTCCTTTTTTGGGGCATCAGTGAGGAGCCGGTGGTGTAGGCGTCGCCAAGGCGAAGGAAATGGAACTCGGCGGTTGTCCAGAGGATGAGGTCCTCGGCAAGGCGGGAGAGGTGCACTCCCATGAGGGCGGCCGTGGCGCAGAATTCCACGGCGAAGTCGCGGTCGCTGACGGCGTCCATGGAATTCCGGGTGAGGCGGGGTCTTTCGCGGGCATCGACGAAACCGAGGAGGCGGGCGACGAGTTCCCGGTCGAGCGGGAGGGTGGAGCCGGCGAGGGCGCCGCTGCCGAGAGGGCAGACGTTGACGCGATGGAAGCCGTCGCGGAGGCGGTCGCGGTCGCGCTCGAGCATTTCGACGAACGCGAGGAGGTGATGGGCGAGGTAAACGGGCTGGGCGCGCTGGAGATGAGTGTAACCGGGGATGAGAACGGTGGCGTATTTGCCGCCGAGTTCGACGAGGACGTGCTGGAGTTGGCAGACCTCGCGTTCGAGGCTGACGATTTCATCGCGGAGCCACATGCGGAGGTCCACGGCGATCTGGTCATTGCGGGAGCGTCCGGTGTGAAGTTTGGCGCCGGCGGGGACGCGCCGGGTGAGCTCGGCCTCGATGTTCATGTGGACATCCTCGAGGTCGGCGCGCCATTGGAAGCGGTCAGCCGCGATCTCTTGTCCGATGTCATCGAGACCTTTGACGATGGCCATTTGTTCGTCGCGGGTGAGGACGCCGATCTTGCGGAGCATGGTGGCGTGGGCGATGGAGCCGAGGATGTCCTGCCGCCAGAGGCGCCAGTCGAAGGAGACGGATTCGGTGAAGGCGGTGACGGAATCGTCGGGACCGGCGGTGAACCGGCCGCTGCGGGAAACGGGTGAGGCTCTCTTCTGCATTGTGTCAGTGGGAAGAAATCTGCGGTTGTGGCGGGGGATTGTCACGCGGGAAACAGTCGTGTGAGCGGCCAGCGCGCGGGAGGGGTTTATGAATCCGACACCTCCTTGACCAGGGCGCTGGCGGTGCGGGCCTTTTTGCCGAATTTGATTTCCGGGATGAGGAGGAGTGTGGCGAGGAGGATGAGTCCGATGCAGAACCAGGCGAGAACGGGGAGCGGCAGGAGTGTGGCGAGATGGAAGCCGGCGAGAGGCGCGAGCAAACCGCGGACGCCGGTGAAGAAGGTATGGACGGACATATAATCGGCCACGCGGTTGGGCGGGGAGAACTTGGTGACCCAGAGGCTCCAGGCGACGTCGCCACCCGAGCTGGAGGCGCCGTAAATCAGGGCGCCGAGGATGAGGCCGGGGACCGCGTTGCTGGTGAAGAACGCCAGGATGCCGAGCGCGAACCCGATGTTGAGGGTGATGCGGAGGGCGAAGAAATTCATGTGATCGAAGAGCCAGCCCCAGATGGGGCTGAGGAAGAGCCGGGCGAGGTTGGGGAGCACGCCGGTGAGCAGCGCGATCCACCAGACGGTGAGCGCCATTTCATACTTGGGATTGGCGAGATACTCGACCCGCAATGGGAGCATCATGAGGTTGGCGAACCCCATCAACATCCAGGCGACGAGGGTCTGCCGGAACAGGCGGTCGGTGCGGGCGTATCGGAGGGCGCGGAAGGGATGGGTGCCACCCGACACATGGAGGGGTTGCGATGGGCAACGGCCCAGGCAGACGGCAGCGACACCGAACATGAGGGCGAAGAAGAAGAGCAGCGCGCGGAACCACTCGAGGTTGCCGGAGAGGAGACGGCCGGCCAGTTCGCTGAAAAGGGCGGCGGCGGCGATGCGGATCATGATGGTCCGGGAGAACAGGCGTCCGCGGCCGGGTTCCGGGTAGTTGTCCTGATAGACCTGGGTCATGAGGGGGATGGCGGCGCTGGAGGCGGCCATGGCGACGACACTGCCGGCGACAAAGACGGGGAGGACGGGAAAGAGCCCGGTTAACAGGAAGCTGGCGGCGCCGAGGCAGGCGAGGCGGGAGGCGGCCACGGCGGTGGGCCAGCCGAGCGATTCCACGCGGGAAACAATCCAGGGAGAGAGAAGCAGGCCGACGCTTCCGCCGCCCGCCACCAGTGCCTTGGCCAGGGAACCCGCCTCGAACCAGCGCACGGCGATCAGGATCAGGAACGTGGTTGCGGCGGTTTCGAGGATGCCCGAGGCGACCGCTCGCCAGCGTTCGTATCGGTAGGTCAGTTGGGTCCGGCGGGGATCGGCCATGCGCGGAGGCAGCATACGGGGCGGCGGCGGATACCGGCAAAACCTAAAGCAGGGAGGCGCGGGAGAATGGCGTGTCCGTCAGTCAAAGGGGCCACCCATTAGCGTGAGCGGTCAGTTCCTGGTATTGGCGACTCCAATTGGCTTCGGCCGTATCGCTGGCACACGATGACAGACTTGAGGAGGTCGCGGCGAACATTCGTAAACACGAAGTCGTCCATGTTCGTATTTACCCCGGCTAAACAGCTACTCCGGCTTTTCCGGAGGTTGCTGGCTCACAGCGGCCACACCAGCAGAATAAGCGGCACGGCGGTGAGGATCACCACCCCTGTCAACGGCAGGCCGACCTTCCAGTAGTCGCCGAACCGGTACCCGCCCGGCCCCATGACCAGCGTGTTGGACTGGTGGCCGATGGGTGTGAGGAACGCGCACGACGCGCCCACGGCGACAGCCATCAAGAACGGGTCCGCCGAAGCGCCGAGTCCGGCCGCGAGGCTGGCGGCCACCGGGGCCATCAGCACCGCCGCCGCCGCGTTGTTCACCACGTCCGAAAGTGCTTGGGTGATGACAAGGAGCAACACCATCGTCGCCATCGGCGGCCAGGCGCGACCCAGCGTCAGCAGTCTGTCGGCGACCCACTGCGCGCCGCCGCTGGTTTCCAGCGCGCCGCCCACGGGGATCATCGCGCCCAGCAACACGATCACCGGCCAGTCGATCGCCTTGTAGGTTTCGCGCAACGGCAGCACCCCCATGAGCACCATGACCGCCGCGGCCATGGTCAGCGCGACGGCGGCGGACAACCAGCCCGCCAGCATCGCCACTATCCCCGCCGCGAAGATCACCACCGACAAGATGAGCCGCCGGGGCCGGCCGATCGAAAGTTCGCGGCTGGCCAGCGGCAGGCAGCCCAGCTCGGGCAGGCTCTCCGCCATGTCGCTCTCCTCCCCTTGCAGCAGCAGCACGTCGCCGGCGCGAAACCGGATGTCTCCCAGCCGCTGCTTGAGCCGGCTGCCGTCGCGTGCCACCGCCAGGAGGTGCACACCGTGCCGGTCCATCAGTCGCATCTGGGCGACCGTACGTCCGATTAACCGCGATTCAGGCCGGACCACGGCCTCGATGATCTGCAGGTCTTCGGACTCGGCGAGCTTCTCGGCGAACTTTTCCCCGCTGGCCAGTTTGAGTCCTCCCTTTTCCTCGAGCAGCTTCAGCTCCTCCGGTTCGGCTTCCACCAGTAGCACGTCGCCCTCGCGCAACGCGCCGCGAAACGCGTGATGCGGGAATCGCTTCTTTCCCCGCACCACCGCCACCACCGGCACCGATTCGCCGTAAGCCTCCTCCAGCTCCCGCAAGGTCCAGCCCAACGCCTTCGCGTCCTCCTCCACCTCCAGTTCGCACACGTAATCCGCCGTCTCAAACAATTCGTCGGGCGAGGCCTGGCCCTTGCGTTTGGGTGTCAGACGCCAGCCCAGCAACACCAGAAACGTCAGCCCGGCCAGCATCACAACGCCTCCCACCGGCGTGTAAGCAAACATGCCGTACGCCGTACCGACGTGATCGCCGCGGTAGTTGGAAATGATGATATTCGGCGGCGTGCCGATGAGCGTCATCAACCCGCCGAGCAGCGACCCGAACGCCAGCGGCATGAGCAGGCGCGAGGGTGGGTGCCCGTGTTCACGCGCCATGCGCAGCGCCACCGGCAGCAGCAACGCCAGCGCGCCCACGTTGTTCATGAACGCCGACAGCACCGCCACCGTGCCGCTGAGCACCAGCACCTGCACCATCAGGTTGCCGCCGGCCTTGAGCGTCAGGTTAGCGATCCAGTCCACCAACCCCGAATGTTGAAAGCCCCGGCTCAACACCAGCACCGCTGCTACCGTAATGACCGCAGGATGTCCGAATCCGGTGAACGCACCCTCCGGTTCCACCACGCCCGCCACCACGCAGGCGAACAACGACAGCAACGCGACCAGATCGTAGCGGATTCGACCCCAGACAAAGGCTGCCAGGGTCACCCCCAGAATGATGAACACCAGCGTGGCGTCATTCATAACTCAGCTCGTCCGGGCAATCTTCCGCAACAACCGGCCCGGGATGCCTGGTCCTGTGATGACCAGAAGCTCCCACTCTGTCCAGAGCAGAATCAGGTTCTGACAAGGAACACACGCGCTTCCGGCCGAGACCTCCTTCCAGCGCAGACTGAACAATGAGCCGGCCAGACCCGCCGCCGCCAGCGAACGAAAGCAACGCCAGCGGTTTTTTGATCGGTCTGGAGTTTCGTGGGGGGGTGACCTTCGACGCGAGCCCATTTTTGATGAACGTCAGAATCAGTCCCCCTTGTGTCAGCTCGTTCATGCCATGTGGTTTCACAGGATCGTGGAAGCGCAGATCGCGGTGAATAACCTGTGAAAAGATACCCGTTGAAGTTTTTCTTGCTCGGTCAACAGTTTGAAGCAATCACGGTCAATCCGGCCCAACAACGCAAAGTCACGCTGCTGGACTGTCCGCCGCCTGAGTGCCGGTGACCCAGCGATGGATGAACTCCAGCTTGGCGGCCACGGCGTCGGTCACGACAAACGGATAGGCATCGGCCAGTCCCATGCTGCGGTTGAGGCTGTTGAGCACGAATCGCAACGCGTGCCAGTCTTCCCGGATGGCCGGAAACTCATTCGCGAACGGATCGCGCAAAAACCGCCGGCCGGCCGGCCCGCGGATTTCCAAACCGTTGGCCGCCGCCGTTTCCAGCGTGTCCATGATGTGGAGGAAATGCGCCCACGTCTCCGCCCAATCCTCCCAGGGATGCGCCGCGGCGTAGGGCGTGACGAACTGCCGCTCCCAATGTTCGGGCGGCCCCTGGGCGTAATGCCGTTCCAGGGCCTGCGCGTAATCGGTCCGATCGTCGCCGAACACCGCGCGCGCCTCTTGGATTCGCGGATGGCCGCGCACCAGAAAATCCCAGTAATAGTGGCCGGATTCGTGGCGGACATGGCCCAGCACCGTGCGGTAAACCTCGCGCAGGGTCAGCCGCATCTTTTCGCGCACCGCATCGTCCGCCTCGGCCAGGTTGATGGTGATCACGCCCTCCGCGTGGCCGGTCAGGACCCGTTCGCCCTCGACAAAGGCCGGGTCGGCATCGGCCAGGAAATCGAACGCCAGCCCGCGCGCGTGATCTTTGGACTTGGGGATGAGGGGCAGGCCCAGCCGCATCAGCGTGTACCCCAGCCGCCGCTTGGCCGCTTCCAACCGGCTCCACAAGGCCCGGTGATGGGGCACGCTCAGGTCCGGGACGGTCCGGTTCATCTCGCACGCGATGCAAAACTCCGCAGCGGCCTCGGCGGGAATCATCCAGTTGCAGACGTTTTCCACGGTATAGTTATGGCACTTGCGAAGGCGGACGGCGCCCTCGGAAATTGCGGCGCGCCAGACGCCCTGGCCGTCCGGTTCCAGCGCCGCGAGGATGGCCGGGCCGGGCAGGAAACCGAGCACGCTGCCGCAGGCCAGGCAGGAGGTGTTTTCAAAGAAGAGACGGCCCCCGCAGCGTTGGCAAAAGAAAGTTTTCATCGCGTCTGGCGGTGTTTCCCGGCGCGGAGATGTTCGAGCATGAATTCACCGCCGGCGGCCTCAAGCGTTGACGGCGGCCGTTTCAATTCAAACGGACCGTCGGTTTACCATCCAGTCGGCGGGCCAGATCGACAGGATCGCCCACGGAAACCTCCAGCGGGTTCACTTGGTAGGCCCAGACCTCGAAGCGGGTCAACCGGGCCTCGCCGTAGATCGTTGCAAACGCGCCGTCCACGGCGTCCGCGCCGTGGGCGACTTTCACCCGGCCAATCCGCGGGACGTTGTAACGCGCATCAAACGTGAACCATTGCCCCCCCAGATAAACTTCAAAGTAAGCGTGAAAATCCATCGGGGTGCCCGGATCCACACAGCCGATGTCCGGCAGGTGTCCGGTCACGTAGCGGGCGGGCAGGTTGAAGGCGCGGCACAGGGCGATGGCGGCATGAGCGAAGTCGCGGCAGACACCGCACCGCCGCGCGATGACCTCGGAAGCGGACAGCTCGGGCCGTCCGGAGCCGAAGCGATACTCGATGTGGTTATGGACCCAATCGCAGATGGTCTGCACCCGCTGGAGGGTGTTGGTGATCTGGCCGAACTCCCGCCAGGCCAGATCCAGCAGTTTGTCCGAATCGCAATAGCGGCTGGGCAGCGTGTAGCGCAACACTTCGGGAGGGAGCTCGCTGACCGGAGTGATCAGGTTTGGAACCTCGCGGCTGTCTGGCTTTGCAGACACCGCCACCAGGGCGTCGTGACGAATGTCGTTGAGTCCCGGCATGAGCATCGAGCGATAGGTGATGTTGCCGTGGGTATCCTGGAACTGATACGACGGCAGCCCGATGCCGAAGGAAAGCTTTTCCTGCATCACCAGCACGCCGGCTTCGAGCCGCGGTTTGAGCACGAACAGGACCGGCGTTGGCACGGTCGCCTCGTACGCGAGGTGACAACCGACCCGGACGGTGAGGTTCAACGGTGACCAGCTCATGCTTTAATGCGGGGGGCAATTCGGCGTGAAAGATACGCATTTCGACGCGAATCGCCAGGGGGAAAAGGAAAAGGGTCAGTCCCGGAATTCAGGAAGCCAACCGTTCCAGTTGCTTGCGCCAGCTTGCTAACCTCCGGTCCTTGGCGCGTGAATCTGCCACCCAGTCTTCCCGCATGCCTCGGTCAACGTGTCCACAAACAGATTCCGATCCTCCTCACCCCGAAAAATTGCCTGCCCGTGGGTCCCGCGGCTCATAAGGCGTGATACACCACACTCGGGTACACAATCCGAACCTTTCGCGCCATGGCGGCCTGATTATCCCAGCGACGGTGCGCCGTGAATTCCTCAAATCCAGGACTGACCCCTTCACAGTTTGCTTCGGCCGTATCGGTGGCGGAGGGGCAATATCGAGTGACCAAAACCAAACTGAGCCCTTTACGCGTTGTCAGCGGGTGGAGGTGGTGGCCCAGGCGGGGAGGTAGAGGGTGAAGCCGGCGCCTTTGCCGGATTCGGTATGGAGATGGAGGAGGCTGTCGGATTCCTTGACCAGCCGCTGGACGATGGCGAGGCCGAGGCCGGTGCC
>DATKEE010000523.1:0-7190 GCA_035544555.1 Candidatus Methylomirabilota bacterium | reverse complement strand
GCCGCGTGGGGTCGCGGATCGCGTGGTGGGGCGGATCAAGTATCTCGCGCGCCTCCCGGTCGGCGTGGCTGCAAAATGGACCGCGTCCCGGTCCGCACTGTCAGGAAGATTCGACCCACCGCTAGACTTTCGACGCGGGCTTTGATAAGGACAGCGCGTGTCGTCCCCCGCACCGAGTGTGCTGCTGCTGATTCCGGCCTACAATGAAGAGGGCCGGATCGAACCGGTCTTGAGGAGTTACGCGGAGTATTTTCGGCGTCACCATGCCGGCACCTTTCACCTCGTCGTGGTGCTCAATGGCTGCGTGGATGACACGCTGAATGTCGTGACGCGCGTTTCCGGGGAGTTTCCGGAGGTGCAGGCGTTGAATTTTCCCGATCCCATCGGCAAGGGGGGCGCCCTGATCGAAGGAATGAAGCTCGCTCCGAAGGCGGATCTGGTGGGTTACGTGGACGCCGATGGCGCCACATCGCCGGCCGCCTTTCACGGGTTGCTTCAGCGCATGGGGGAAGCGGATTGTGTCGTGGGATCCCGATGGCTGCCGGAATCGGTGCTTCATCAAAGTCAGACCTGGGTGCGCCGGTTCTTCAGCCGTGTGTTTCATGCCGTCGTGCAACTGCTGTTCTGGATGAACATCCAGGACACCCAATGTCCCGCCAAGGTGATCCGCCGCGCGGCCATCGAGCGGATCCATCCGGACCTGCGGATTGCCGATCTCGCATTTGATGTGAACCTGCTCTATGTGCTCAAGCGGGAGGGCTATCGCGTGCTGGAACTGCCGACGGAATGGACCGACCAGGTGGGCTCCAAGGTGACACAGACCCTGTTCCGGACATCGCTTGTGATGTTTCTTTCCGTCGTGCGGTTGCGGTTGGTGTATTCGCCCTTCTACCGTCTGTTGCGTCCCCTGCGTCCTCTGGAAGGCTGGATTTATCACAAGCTTCGGTCACCCGCACCGCGTCCCAGGCGGGACTGAGAGCCTGTCTGAGGCGAGGCCAGGATGAACGCGAGCAGGACGGCGAGAAACAGGAGATTGAACACGCCCAAGATCTGAACCACCCGCAAGTAGGTCGTTCCAGCCAGCGCTGCCGTGGTGACGTAAGCAAGGGCCACGACAATCAACCAGGGCACCACGCGATATCGGCCCTGCGCCATCAGATGATTCAGCAGCACATTGGCAATCGCGAGCGGCAGCATGGACCAGACGAACCAGGGGATGAGACGGCCGACGAACAGCGCGGCCTGGCCATTGGCCTGGATCCAATTCACAAGGGACTGCGGCCATGCCTGAAGATCCCCGGCGGGTGTCCCGGCCAGGTGAAGCAAGGTGACACTGAGACCCGTGCAGCCGAGCGCCACGCCAACACCCAAGATACCGGTGGCGAGGAGCGTCCACCCCAGCACGCGGGTTGGGGGAGCCCCGGCCATGTCCCGGACCACCTTGGGAAACATCACCATGGCGAGCGGCAGGGTGAACATGACAAGGCCACGTCCGATCATACCGGCGGCGGCAAACCAGCCCGTTTCCACCGCGGCGCCATGCCGCACCTTGACGATGATCATGTCGGAGCTGAACATCACCATGCTCATGCCAAGACCCAGCGCGAGGGGACCCGCATGCATGAGCCATGGACGGAGTTCGAACGCTGCGGTGCGTCCGCGCCAGACGGTCCGGCCATGGAAGGCCGCCAAGGCCACCGCGCTTGTGGCGCCGAGGAGGACACCGGCCATGGCGGCGGAGGTGGCTCCGCCGAGGAGAATGACAAAAGTGATGACGGCTAGAAATCTGACCACGCCGTTGACAATCGCGGTCCATCCGAACCAGAGAAAGTTCTGCAATCCCTGCAACACGCCCAGCAGGACCGGTTGACAGAGGACCCCGAGTCCGGCCAGGAGGGTGAGCCAGAGCGCGACGGGGTTGGAGATGGCGAGCGCGTTCAGCAACGCGCGCTGGAAGACGAACGCCGCCAGGACGAGCACGATCCAGAACAGGAGAATCCACCGCAACAGTCCGCGCACCGTCCCGGCGAGTCGGGCCCGCGTCTCGTCCGTCGAAGCGGCCGCCGTTTCGCGCGCCATGACGGTCTGCAGCCCCAGCGCGGGAATGGCGACCAGATTGAGGATGTTCAGCAGTGTTCCGAAGAGGCCGTAGTCCTCGCCGCCCAGGTAGGGCGCGACGACGTGAACCAGGAACATGAAAACACCCCCCATGAACATGGCCATCACCATCCAACCGCTCTGCCGGAAGTAGGTCAGCCGGGCCGAGATCATGCGCAGTGGAGGGAGTCCGCCGGCATCAGGACAGGGATTCGAGGTACTGACGCAACATGGCCGCGGCCCGGTCCAGTGAGTGGAGTGAAATCCATTCATCGGGCGTGTGCGCCTGGGCAATGTCGCCCGGTCCGAAAATGACGCTCGGGATTCCCCCCTTGGAGAGGACGGACGCATCGCAGAAATAATGCACGCCCAACGGCCGGCTTTGCCCGGCGATCTTCATGAACGCGCGCACGAACGGAAGCCGCGCATCTGTCTCGAGCGGGGGACAGTCCGCGTTCTTGGCATTGCTCAAACGCGCCTTCAATCCCTTTCGACGCAACAGGACTTTCACCTCGCGCAACACCTCCGCCTCGGTCTCGCCGGGCAACGTGCGCCGGTCCGCCGTCAATTCGCACCGATCCGGCACGATGTTCGCCTGGGTGCCGCCGGAGATGGTGCCGACGCTGATGGTGGGATGGCCGAGCAGCCGGTGTTTGCGACGGCGCAGGGTGCGCGCGTAATCCGTCTCCAGCAGGTCCGCAACGCGCGCCATGGCATGCACCGCGTTTTTCCCCAGCTCCGGCCGGGAGCCGTGCGCGGAACGTCCGCGGGTTTCGAACCGCAACCAAAGATTGCCCTTGTTCGCGGTCACCACCTGCAAACGCGTCGGCTCTCCGACAATGGCCAGATCCGCCTTGATGCCGGATTGAACGAGGGCGCGGGATCCGGCCTGGACATCCTCCTCATCCACCACGCCGGCAAAAACGATCTCTGTGGACTCCGGGCGCCGCCGGGGACCTGTCAACGCGCTCAAGGCGGACAGCATCGCGGCCACGCTGCCCTTGGTGTCACATGATCCGCGTCCGTACAACCGGCCATCCTCCGTGCTCGGCACGTATTGGGCCGGGTCGTTCGCGGGAACGGTGTCGAGATGGGGAACGAGCAGAACGCGGTGGCGGACACGGCTTCGAGGCGTGAGCCGGGCGATCACGTTCGTCCGACCCGGCGCAACGGTCTGCAACTCCACGTCAAGCCCCGCGCGCGTCGCTGTCGCCGCCACAAACTCGGCAACGCGCTGTTCCCCGGCCGCGGCGTCCCCGGACGGAAGAAATGCGGGGTTCACACTGCGCAAGGCAATCAGCTCGCGAAGGAATTTGCGGTTGTCGATCATGGCGGGGGACAAAACGGTCCGCGCAGCTTACGGGGCGGTCCGGAGGGTGGAAAGGGTTTTTCCGGCTGGAGCGCGCGCCATGGGGCGGATAAAGTGGGACGCAATGAGAAGCCGGATTCATGCGGGGCGTTCATGGCTTGTCGGTGCCTTCTCGATCCTTGCGGCGTGGATGCCCGGGCTTGGCGCTGGCGACGCAACGGACGGGAGTTTTACGGACGCCGGCCTCATCAACGCGTTGACGCGCCAACTGCTGACCACAAATCAAAACTTCTCCGCGCGCGTGGAAGTCGTCGCGGGGAGCGACCGGGACCCGCAGCGATCCCGGGTGCTCATGAATCTGGATGCGCGGGACGGGCGGTATCGTGTTCAAATCAGATCGGACGGCGTGTCCGGCGGGGATTTCCCGCCCAATGCGTCCGCGGCGTTGCGGGCTCTCGGGTTGGGGGAATCCTGGATCCTGGTTTCGCCCCATGAGTCACGCCTGCGTGTGGTGTATCCGGATTTGAACGTGTACTGGGAATCCCCGTTGGAGATCGAACGTCCGCAGGAAGGGGAGGCATGGGAAACCTTGCCCGGGGAACCCCCGCGGGAGTTGGTGGATGCCGAGCTATGTGAGCGAAGTCGTCTGGTTCCGCGGCGACCGGGGGCGGACGCGTTGGAGGTGATCGTGTGGCGGTCCCGGGCACGGGCTCTGTTTCCGATTCAGGTCGAGTTCCGGGATGGGCGGCAAGCCTGGCGGCTGCGATGCCGGGATCTGCGGTTGGAGGCGCCACCCGAGGCGCGCTTCAGCCTGCCGGACGGATTGGAGAAAGTGGAATCGATCGGGGACATCACCCGCCGCGCGCGCGCGCGGCTGCTTGGAGAGCGGCGGAGGCAGGAGCCGGGACCGCCTCCGGAATAAAAAACGGGCACCTTTCGGTGCCCGTCAACCCAAACAACCAAACGTACCTCCTTTCCACCAGAGGAGGCTGGTGGTCCCCATCCGGCAGTGAGTCCGGCTCACTGCAATGTCGGAGAACAAAACCAACTACTGAGTGTCAGACGGGCCGGGTATCGAATCTGTTCAAATAAAGTGACCGGGACCCGGGGATGAGGTTTAACGCGTTTGGAATCAGAGGGTTGGCCTTGCGGGTCCAGATTTGAGTCGCCAGCCGCCGAAGGGAACTGGCTAACTATGCCCCGCATGAGGATATGGAACCTGAACCCGGGCAATGAGATTGGCGCGAGCGCGTGGTTGCTGGAGCTGGAGAAGCACCGGCTGCTGCTGGATGCCGGTGTGCATCCGAAGCGCGAGGGCAGGGCCGGCCTTCCGCTGTTCGACACGGTCAAGGAACTGGAGGTGGACGCGATCGCGCTGTCGCATTGTCACCACGACCATGTGGGTTCGCTGCCGGTGGCCCTGCGGTATTTCCCGAAGGCTCACGTTCTGATGACCGAGTTGAGCTATTTCCTCATCGAACGGGTGCTGCACAATTCGGTGAACGTGATGAAACGGCAGCGGGACGAACACGGCATCCGCGAGTATCCGCTTTACACCCACGACGAACTGGATGACATCGCGCCGGTTTTTCAAGGGTTCAAGTACAACCGTGAAATCGACTGGGCGGCGTTCCAAAAATCCCGCGCCGGACTCTCCTCGCCCACGCTGGAATTCCACGACGCCGGACACGCCCTGGGGTCGGCGGGCGTGATGGTGCGGGGTGGAAACCAGACGCTGTTCTACACCGGCGACGTTTGCTTCCGGGACCAGACGATTCTCAAGGGCGCCCGGTTTGAGGACGTGCAGGCGGACGTGTTGATTCTGGAGACCACCCGGGGAAACCGGGAGGTGGCGCCGGGAGTGACGCGCGAGACCGAGGTGGACCGGCTGGCGGAGGCGATCCTGCGCGTGCTGGAGCGCAAGGGGAGCGTGTTGATTCCCACCTTCGCGCTGGGGCGCACGCAGGAAATCCTCGCCCAACTCGCGCTGTTGATGCGGGCGGGTCGCCTGCCAAGACAGCCGATCTACATCGGCGGGCTGGGCCGGGTGTTCACGGAAATCTACGATCTCGAGGCGCACCGCGTGCATCGTCAGCACAGCAATCTCAAATTAACCGAGGCCCTGGAACTGACCGTGCTCGACCGCAAGCAGATCGACCGGATGAAACTCTCCGGCGGACGCCTCTTTGTGATCACCGCGGGGATGATGAGCGAGAACACCGCGGCTCACGATCTGGCCCTGCGCATGGCGGGTGATGAGCGTCAGGCCATTTTCTTTGTCGGTTATGCCGATCCGACCACGCCCGGCGGACGGCTGAAAGCGGCTCCGCCCGGCGAGCCGTTCCTGTTCAGTCCGGGTGGCGGCGAGCTGACCCGGCGATGCGAGATTGGCGACTTCGACCTCACAGCCCACGCAAACCGGGACGAGCTGGTGGATTTTGTCGGTCGCGTGGCTCCCCACACCGTGATCCTGGGCCATGGGGAACCGGCGTCGCGCGATTGGATGGAGGCTGCCATTCGCCGGCGTCATCCCCGGATGCGAATCCTGCAACCCGGACCGGGAGACTGCGTCGAAATCTGATCCGGCCGGACGGCGCGGAGGGAAGGCCGGATCGCGACCCCGATTAGAATTTGTAGGCCAGTTGCGCGACGACCTTCACGTCGTTCCCCTTTCGTCCGGGAGCCGGCTGGTTGTCGTACTTGTTCTGGATGTAGGTCCGCAGACTGAGGCTCTCCGTCAATCCCGCTTCAGCGCCGACCTCGGCGATGATCAGATAATTGTCGAAGTCGTCCACCTGGGGCAGGAATTCCACGGACTGCCAGACGCGGGCCTGATCGCTGAACTCGTGCTCGAATCGTTCGCCGAGGCGAAGTGTGAAGTAGCCCCCCTCGTCGTCCCCCTGTTTCTCGTAAATGAATGCCGGGCCCAGCTCTCCACTGAGCAGCGTTTTTTCCTTCTTGATGAAATAATAGCCGGCCAGAGGGCCGATCGTCGCGCGGTAGTCCACGTCCGCGATGTCATCATGGAGGACTTCCAGCCGCAAACCCCCGTAGAACCGCTCGCCGAACAGGCGGTCATACTGACCATAGGCGCGCGCGGATTCGGTGGCTTTGATGTTGTCGTTTTCCCCGTAGCTGGCATCGAGGCCCATCCTGATTTCGTAGAGGTCCACCTTTCGTTGTGACTGGAGATTGGCGGTGACCAGCAGGGTGTCGCTGTTGCCGCGGGTGAGTGTGAGTCCGGCGGCGGCGCTGCTTTGCCATCTGGGTTTTTCCTCCTCCACCACCGGGGCGGCCGCATCCTGAGCCCGCAGCAGGGCCACTGAGGAGGTGGCCGAAAGCAACGCAATCAGACTCAGAGCCGGAACGCATCGAATCGCAATCCTCGTGTTTTTGATCATGCTCGCCTTTCTCTGTTTGTTTGTTCCCATTCATGATGGTCGTTGCGTGACGCAATCGCCGGCCGGTGAAGGCAGGGGAAAGACCCGGACCATCCAGAGCGCCGGAGTAGAGTGACGCCAGATACTTCAGGAAACCTCAACTCGGATCGGGAGAAGTATAGACAGTATTCCAGAGCCGGCAATTCCGGTGTGTCATTTTCTTTGAAATCAACACGAACCACAAAAAACCTCTGGCATCCCCGATGAGACTGAAGGAAAAGAAACGGGTGAATGTAAAATTCCTGCTGGGGCCGGCCGGGGTGGGGAAGACCCGTCGCTGTCTCACGGAGATCGCGTCCGAGTTGGAGCAGGATCCCGGGGGGCCGCCGTTGATCCTGCTGGTC
>DATKEE010000522.1:0-4570 GCA_035544555.1 Candidatus Methylomirabilota bacterium | reverse complement strand
CGACATGCTCAAGGGAGTGCTGCGCTTTTCGAGCCTGGGGAAAGGGGACAAGGCGCTGGCGCGGAATTAACCGCCGTCCGCCTCCCGCAACGGATTTTGCTCCTCGCCATCGAGACTTCCTGCGATGAAACCAGCGCCGCGATCATTCACGAGGGCCGGGTGCTGGCCCAGGTGATTTCCAGCCAGATTCAGCTCCATGCCGGGTACGGCGGCGTGGTTCCGGAATTGGCGACTCGCGAGCATCTCAGGAATCTCCCGACGGTGGTACGAACCGCGCTTGACGAGGCGGGGACAACACCGGCCGGGCTGGACGGAATCGCGGCCACCTTGGGTCCCGGCCTGCCTCAGGCGCTGATGATTGGTGGAACGTGCGCGCAGGGACTGGCGTTTGTCCTCCGAAAACCCTTCTACGGTATCCACCATCATGAGGCGCATCTCCATTCCCCGTGGATCACCGGCGATCCGCCGCGCGCCGATTTCAACGCGTTTCGCCCCTCCGTGTCCCTGATTGTCAGCGGCGGACACACGATGCTGGTTTATGTCGAATCGGAACTGCGGCATCGTCTGCTGGGCTCGACGGTGGATGACGCGGCGGGGGAATGCTTTGACAAGGTGGCGAAATTGATCGGGCTGCCGTATCCGGGCGGACCCGCGCTGGACCGGCTGGCGGGTGAGGGCAATCCCTCCGCGTTCGAGTTTCCGCGGCCCATGCTTCAGGATGCGGGGGACGACTTCAGCTTCAGCGGACTGAAGACCTCGGTGCGTTACTTTCTTCAACGACGGCCGGACCTCCTGGAGAATCCCCGGGGAGTGCGGGATCTGTGCGCGAGCGTGCAGGCGGCGATCGTGGAGGTGTTGGTGAAGAAAACCGTGCGGGCGGCGCGGCGGATGGGCGTGGCCTGTGTCACCGCTTCCGGCGGGGTGACGTGCAACAGCGGATTGCGACGCGGACTCGAGGAGGCCTGCGCCGCCGCCGGGTTGGAGTTGCGTCTGGCGGAGCCGCGCCTTTGCACGGACAACGCGGCCATGATCGGTGTCCTTGCGGAACGACGGATTCAACTGGGTCTGAGGCCGACCCCTCTCGATGCGCCGGTCCGGCCCAATTGGAGTCTGGCGGAAACCGTCCGGTAGCGGGGTGTCATCGTCTCAGATCCTGCCTGGACAGTATCCGCTTCCGGAGTTCGTCCACCACACGCCTGGTCCGAAGGAGGGCGTTGTCCTGTGTCTGCCCCGGGAAGGTGTCCATCGTCACGCGGGCTGAGGCGATGATCTCCCCATTGCGGTCGCGAAGCGGGAGGGTGACCGTCACCTGGCTTTGTCCCCTGGCGTGATAGGAGACCCCCTTCTCGTAAACCGCCCGGTCCTCATCACGCCCGGTTTCCTCCGGCAGTTCGGGATCGTGACTCGCAACCATCCTGAGAACGCCGTCCTCCGGATCGGGGGCGAACAGCTTCAATTCATGGACCTGGGAATCACGTGACACGAGGGTTCGGACGGCCCTTTGCGCGATGCTTTCCGCGGGGACGTAGGTAATGACGGCGTCGGCGAACAAGACCACGGAATCCGACTTGGTGAAGAACGCGATGCGGCCCTTCGTGAACGAGGTGTCCGTGAGTTCCGGGAGGACTGCCTCGCCGTTGAGGCGGCAACGAATCTGGTTGCCCTGGCATTCGATCACGAGCGTATGCCAGATGTCCCTGTCGATCCTCAATTCCGGTCCAATCGGCTGGGAGCGCAGGCCGTTCACGAGTTTGTAAAAGCGCAGATTGTTTCCCTGGGCGCTGACGCGGAGGACGTAGAAGTTGTTCTCGTCCTGGAGGCGGAAGGCGATGCCGGCCATCTGCTCCAGGACACCGCCGGTGATCTTGAAGCGGGTGGTGAGTTTGAAGTCGCCGAAGATTTCGTCCTCGTAAATAAGCAGGGGGAAATGCTCGTCCAGGAGGGCGCCATCCAGTTTTGCGACGACCTTGCCGGGCCTGAGCGAAGGACCCTCCCGCGTGAGCGAAGGCATCAGGGAGGGAACCTCGGCCGCGATCACCTTCCATTCACCGGGTTCGCCTTCGCCTGAGACGGCGCCGCGGAAACCGGGCGGAGATTCATTGGCGGGGAACTCGTGGAACGAGAGGGTCAACTCGGCGGCGGCCGCACCCATCAGAGGGGCGACCAGGAACACAAGGCATATCCAATTCCGCATATTGGGACACGGTATCAAAAACCGGCGGCGCGACAAGGAGCGGAAGGCATGGGAAAAGGAAAAAGCCCGCGATGGACGGTCGCGGGCGTGTTGGAGCGGACAGCCGGGGCTGGACTTGGCCTCAATAAATCATGTCCGCAACGGTTTTACCGGCGGGAATGAATGGGAGGACGTGCTCGGTATAGGGGGTGATGACGTCGAGGAGGTAGGGTTCCTTCGAGTCGAGCATCCGCTGCATGGCGGCGCGGAGTTCGTTTCGGAACATCACCCGTTCGGCCGGCACATTGAAGCTTTTGGCCATCGCCACGTAATCCGGGTAGATCGCCGCCATGTTTTCGGGGTCGCCGAGATAGGTGTGACCGCGATTGCCGGCGTAAAACCGATCCTCCCATTGCACCACCATCCCGAGGTGCTGATTGTTCAGGATGAGCGCCTTGGCCGCGATCTTCTCGATGTGGGCGGTGGCAAGCTCCTGCACGTTCATAAGGAAGGAGCCGTCTCCGTCGATGTCGATGACCTGTTTATCCGGATGCGCCACCTTGGCGCCGAGGGCGGCGGGGTAGCCATAACCCATGGCGCCGAGACCGGCGCTGGTGAGCAACTGCCGGGGGAATTTGTATTGGTACCACTGCCCGGCCCACATCTGGTGCTGGCCGACGCCGGTGGTGATGATCGCGTCCCCGCCCGTGAGTTCGTAAAGGAGTTCGATCACCATTTGCGGAAGGATGACCTCCTTCTCCTTGCCCAGGAGGTGGTCCCGCATGTGCCGCGACTTCATGACCTCCTCGGTCACGTTGTAACGCAGGGGCGCGCGCGATTTCCATTCGGCAATCTGCTCGTGCCAGGGGGTGAACTTCTTCTCGATGGGACGCTTCCGGATCATCTCGTTCAGCCGGCCGAGCGCGTAACGGATGTCACTGACGATGGGCAACTGGACGCGCCGGTTCTTGTTGTGTTCCGAGGCGTCGATGTCGATGTGGACGATGGTGCCGGTCTCGCAGAATTTTTCCACCTTGCCGGTGACACGGTCGTCGAAGCGCACGCCGAACGCGAGGAGGAGATCGGCGCCGTCCTTGAGTTTTTCCATGGGGCCGTCCGGCGACTCGCGGTGTTTGAACTCGCCACTGACGGCCCAGTTGGCGTAGGCGCAACCGTGCATGCCGAGCCAGCGGAGGGAAAGCGGATGAGTTTCCGGAAAGGCGCCCACGCCCATGATGGTCGTGGTGACGGGGATGCCGGTGGCTTCGACGAACCGGCGGAGTTCCTCGCTGGCATTGGCGGTGATGATGCCGCCGCCACAGTAAAGGACGGGGCGTTCGGCCTTTTCGATCAGGCCGATGATTTCATTGAGAACGAGGTCGTCGGCGTGTTGGACCGGGTTGTAGCCGCGGATGTGGACGCCCGACGGCCAGACGGGTTGCGCGCGCTGCTGCTGGATGTTCTTCGGGAAATCGATCACGACCGGGCCGGGCCGTCCGGTTTGGGCGATGTGGAACGCCTCCTTGACGACGCGGGGGATCTCGTTGATGTCGGTGATCAGATAGCTGTGTTTGACCACGGGGAGGGTCATGCCGAAGAAGTCGGTTTCCTGGAAGCCGCCCTTGCCGATCATGGCCTGGGGCACCTGGCCGGTGAGGGCGACGAGCGGGACGGAATCCATGAAGGCATCGGCGATGGCGGTGACGAGATTGGTGGCGCCGGGGCCGCTGGTCGCCATGCAGACACCGGCCTTGCCGCTGGCGCGGGCGTAACCTTCGGCCGCGAACGAGCCTCCCTGTTCGTGCCGGGGCAGGATCGTGCGGATTTTTTTCGAGCGGGTGAGCGCCTGGTGCAATTCCATGCTGGCGCCGCCAGGGTAGGCGAAAATGGTCTCAACCCCCTCCCGTTCGAGGGCCTCGACGAGGATTTCGCTGCCGAGCATGGCGCGGCCGACCTCGGCGCGCTGAGGTTCGGATTTCTGTGGATGACGGGTTTCCGTGGTCTTGCTCATGTCTCTGGTCTTGTTGAGGGCCGGCGCGGCGCGGGCGGACGAAAAAACCCACGACCGTTGCCAGCCGTGGGTTCCTGTCGAAAGTCAGCTTATTGACGACAAGGTCCTACGGCGCCGCCGTTTACCACGACGACGACCGCCAGAACGAGTTGTCCGATGGTGCCAAACATTGCCGCAAACTATCAGTCCGGCGAAGGAGGTCAAGCGCGCTTTCGGGAGGCGCGCGAGCCATTACCACGAAAACAGGACCCATAGGAATTCTTGCAACTATTCAGGAGGGAATCCACCCGGCTGCCCCAAGCTTCCTCTGAGAGGCGAGGACAAAGGTAGAAGCTCGGGGAAAAGAGGGGGCGGGAGGTGAGGGCGTGTTCGACCGCGCGGTCAAC
>DATKEE010000521.1:0-3324 GCA_035544555.1 Candidatus Methylomirabilota bacterium | reverse complement strand
GGGGGTGGTGGCTGTCTGGATGCTTTCCCAAACCCGGAACGCGGTGGTGGTGACCTCTTGAAACCGCGCGTATGAGCCCGACCTATCAGCGTCTTCCCGGGAGTTCAAGGGGCGGGCTGGCATTGCTTGCCCTGGCGCGGCCTGGTTTCAGTCTCTGGGTCGCGGAGGACCATTTGTTGAAGGTGGAACTCAACGGGTGCACGGAGAGTTACAAGCGGTTTTTCTTTCGGGACATTCAGGGGTTGTTGATCCGGGAAACCCGGCGGGTTGCCGCCGCAAGCGCCGTTCTGGCGGGATGCGGGGCGCTGTCCTTCGTGGGCGCGGTGGTCGTTGGGGGAGGCGGCCTGTGGGTGTTCGGGGCGTTGGGATGCCTGTCCTTCGCGCTGGCGATGATCAACTGGTGGCAGGGCCCCGCCTGCGAGTGTCACGTGAAAACGGCCGTCCAGACCGAGCGTCTGGCGGGTTTGGACCGGGTCAAGCGGGCGCAAATCGCGGTGGATTTCCTTCGTCCGCTGATAGAAGGCGCGCAGGGCGTTTTGACGCGTGAAGAGATTGAGCGCGGCGCGGGAGAACTGGAAGTCCGATCTCCAACGCCCCCCGCGCGGCGAAACAAGGGGTCCCGCCGTAACGCCTCGAAGAAGGAGGCCGGGCCGCTGAAGCACTGCTCCGGACGCTTCCATCGTGTGCTGTTCTGGTTGTTGATCTCGGACGCGGTGACGACCGTGGTTTATCTGACGATTCAGCACTCCCTGTTGACGATGATCGCGGGGATGATGCTTGCCGGGCAATTGATCTGCCTGGCCGGCGCGTTGTTCACTCAACACCACAGTGACCTCGCGGCGTCGGTCAAAAAGGTCGTCTGGATCACCGGCGGGGTGTTCCTGGTTTCCATGGGGATCGCCGTCATTTACATGTTCGCGTTTTACGTCTCGAATCCCGGTTTCATCGACGCGGACCGTGAGCCGACTCCCGGGGAATTGGGGCTGCCGTGGATTGTGATCGTGATCGTGAGCGGGGTGGCGAGCCTGGTCTTGGGCATCGTGGGGCTGAGGGAATTGAATCGGTGGCGGTCAATGCCCCCCGGTCCGCCACCGCTTCCCAACCCGCCGGTCTCGCCTTGATTTCAGAGAAGCTTCTGCAATTGGTCGCGGTAGGTGCGGCTCAGGTTCAGCCGGGTGCCGTTGCGGAGGATGACGACGTAATCGCCGTGAAACATGGGCTGGAGTTCCTTGATTCGATCCACGTTCACAATGGTGGATCGGCTGATCCGTAGAAACTGACCCGCAGGCAGGCGGGACTCGATGGAGGAGAGGGTTTCACGATGCAGATGGGTTTCGTTGCCCAGATGGAGATTCAGGTAATTGTCCGCCGCCTCGATCCAGTCGATGTCGGCGAGCTTGAGCAGGATGACGCGGCCGCCGGACTTGATGACCAGCCGGTCCGGAGCGCGGGCGGTGCCCGGGAGTTCGGCCAGGAGCGCGGTCAACCGGTCGTTGATCGCCGATGGATCCTGGCGCCGGAGTTCCTCTCGGGCTCGATCCAGGGCCTGTTGAAACCGCTCACGATCAAACGGCTTGAGCAGGTAGTCGATGGCGTGGACTTCAAAGGCCTTCAAGGCGAATTGATCATGGGCGGTGACGAAAATGATACGGGGCAGGGGGCGCTGCTTGAGGGCATCCAGGACGTCGAAACCGGAGAGTTCCGGCATCTGGACGTCGAGGAAGACCAGGTCGGGGGATTTGGCGTCGAGGGTTTCGATGGCTTCCTGACCGGTGGCGCATTCGGCGAGCAGCTCGATGTCAGACTCCGCCTTCAGGAGGGTCTTGAGGCGGCTGCGCGCGAGCGGTTCGTCGTCCACAATGACGGTGCGGATTTTCATGGCACGGGGTTGGGGTTCGGATTCGTGATTTTGGAGCCGGGTTTCGCTGAGGGTTGCGGGTGAAGGTGGAACGGGAGCCGGATGGTGGCTTCGGAGCCGCCCTCCGGGAGCTTTCGCAGATCGAGTGATTGCGCGGAGCCGTACAATTGGACGAGGCGGGCGCGGGTATTGGAGAGGCCGACCCCTTCCGGCCGGGCGGGCGCCGGGGCGAACCCCGCGCCGTTGTCCCGGACGGTAAGGATGAGCATTTCTCTGTCACGCGCGGCGTGAAGTTCGATGCGGCCGGGCCGTGTCTGCTTTTCAATGCCGTGGCGAATCGCGTTCTCGACGATGGGTTGAAGCACAAGGTTCGGGACCGCGGCATCGACGGTGTCAGGAGGCAGGTCGAAATCGACCTGAAGGCGGTCGCCGAAGCGGATTTGCTCGATGTCGAGATAGCGGCGCAAAACGGTGATTTCCCGCTGGAGGGGCACTTCATGTTCTCCGCTGCCTTCGAGGGCAACGCGGAGAAGATCGCTGAGTCGCGTGATCATGCGATCGGCGGCCTCGACGTCCTGGTGCATGAGGGAGGAGACGGCATGGAGGGTGTTGAAGAGGAAATGGGGGTTCAACTGCATCTGGAGGGCATGGAGCCGGGCTTGGGCGAGACGGGCCTCGAGTTCCGAGGTGCGCATGAGGCGTTCCTGGTATTTGCGGTAGTAGTCGAAGGCGTGGCTGACACAGACGATGACCCAATAAACGAGGAGATTGAAGTGCCAGGTTTTCACGAGCAGGGGACGAAAGACCTCGACGAACGCCGGGCTGAAGTCATTCCAGCCGGCCTGCCACTGGCCGACCCAGGCGCGCAGGATCATGTAGGCGAGGGAGAACAGCCCGCTGGCTGCCAGATGCACCGCCATGTTGCGTCCCCAGCGACGGCCTTCAAGAGGGAACCGGAGCGCCAGCCAGATGGTTGGAACCGAGAGCACCGCGAACACATACCAATCGGCCAGGGAATAACTGAGCGCCTGGGTCCAGGAAACCGGACGTCCGAACTGCGAACTGGAAATGTAAAACTGGCTGGCGAACGAGAGTCCGATCAGCGTCCAGCCGAGGAGCAGCAGTCCCAGCCGTGGCCAGTTCGGGAGGGATCGGCCGGGGGAGTTCATGCCTGGATGTTTGCGGAGGCCGGCGGACGCCATTCGGGGAAGACCGAGAGGTCCAGCTTGATCTTGATCACGGTGAAGATGGGGCCGAAGTCCTGATCGTGGATGCCCAGCGCGCGGCGGACGCGGTTGATGAAATCCTGTTCGCGGGTCTGGAGTGCCGCGTCCTTGAGCGCGATGCCGAGGAGATTCGCGAGCAGACAGCGCTTCTGGGTGTAGGTGAGGATGGAATTGGCCTGGTTGAGCAGAAGGTCGAGACCGGACCGATTGAGGTGGCCGCGGGCCTGTTCCAGCACGGAG
>DATKEE010000520.1:0-3440 GCA_035544555.1 Candidatus Methylomirabilota bacterium | reverse complement strand
TGCAGGGCGAACATCTCCATGCGGCCGCGCGTGGGGGCGAGTTGATGGCCTTCCCAGGGTTTGTTCAATTCCCAGCCGCGTCCGGCTTTCACGGCTTCGTCGCCGGGATTGCGATACCACCAGATGCCGTTGGTGTTCCAGTAACCCGAAATGATGTCAGGCCAGCCGTCGCCGTCCACGTCGAGGACGTGATCGCTGTTGTTGCGATGATAATTGTCGCCGATGAAGTGGACGCGATAGGCGCGCGGGACAAAGTCCGGTCCGGCGAACCAGTAGGGGCCGTACACGATGTCGATGTGGCCGTCCTTGTTGAGGTCGGCGGTGGTGCAGTTTTCGAACGGGCCGACGAACAGGTTGCGTTTGGTCCAGGAGAGGCTGCGGGTTTCGGCGGCGGGGGTGGCAAGCGCGCCGAGCAGGAGGATCGAGAACAAGGGAGCCACAAAACGCGCGGGAATGAACGGGAGGAGACGGTGGTTCATGATCTTTCGGTGTCGATTGAGAGGCGACAGGATCAATCGCTGGATTTCCGTCGATAGAGGAAGGCGGACTCGACCAGCCGGCTTTCCTTGTCTCCGGTGTTCACGGCGCAGGTGCCGCCGCTCCAGATGCCGGCGCTGCCGAATTCGCCCTTGCGATTGATGGCGTAAAAACGCACGTCGAAGTTCGGACGGCCGTCGTCATCCAGCAATCGCCTCATTTTGGTCTGTCGCGCGATGCGTTCGCAGGCGAGCAGGCAGGCCTCCTCGGGGGATTCTCCCTGGCGCATGAATTCGACCACCATGACGCTCGTGCAGGAGAGCAGATTCGCCTCGCCGCGTCCGGTGGAACCCGCCGCGCCGACGTCGTTGTCCACGTAAAGGCCGGCGCCGAGAATGGGGGAATCGCCCACGCGTCCGGGAATTTTGAAGGCGAGGCCGCTGGTGGTGGTGCAGCCGGAGAGATTTCCGTTCAGATCGAGCGCGTTGCAGTTGATGGTGCCGTAATGGCGTTGGAAGGATTCCTGAAACGATTTGCCGATGTCCTTTGTGTCGATGTCATGCGGGGGCAGCCAGTCGTCCCTGTCGCTGAGGGTTTCCTTCCAGCGCAGCCAGGCTTCGCGGGCCTCGTCGGTGAGGAGGTTCTCCTCCTGGAATCCGTGCGCCCGGGCGAAGCGGAGCGCGCCTTCGCCGACCAGGAGGACATGGTCGGTTCGTTCCATGACGCGTCGGGCGACCCGGGAGGGATGGCGGATGTTTCGCAGCGCGGCCACGCAACCGCCGCGTCCGGTGGGGCCGTGCATCACGCAGGCGTCCAGTTCCACGACGCCCTCCTCGTTGGGAAGGCCTCCGTAGCCGACGCTGCGATCAGTGGGATCGTCCTCGACGAGGTTGACACCGGCGATGACCCCATCGAGCGCGTCGCGGCCCTGCCGGATGAGTTCCATGGCGCGGGCGGTGGCGAGGAGTCCGTTGCCGCTGGCGATGACGATGGGTTTGGCGCGGCCGGCGTTTCCGGTTTCGGCCGCGTTGGTCTTGAGGGCGGTGTGTCCCATGACGGCGGAGAGTCCGACGGCGGAGGTGGTCTTTAGAAAGTCACGGCGTTTGATTGGAGTGGTCATACGCTAATGCCCTGAATTGAATCCGCAACCCGGATGATGGAGTGGGTGGCCGGGATGGTTGTGACCCAGGGCCGGTGAATGCTCAAGCGGGAAATCCCGGTTGCGTTCTTCATTGGACGTTGAAGCGGTGTGAACGCCGCGCTGGAGTTTGGACATTTAGCCGGCTCGACTTTACCGGAAACTATCCTCGCGCTTGTAACGTCACACGGCGAGTCGGGAGGCGAAGCCGATGGTGTCTCACCGGAAGCTCGAGGTCTATGGCCTGGGCCTGTGCGTCAGCTCAAGGCCGAATGGGATGCGGAGCCACGACCCGCGGGGATGGATCTTTCAGGCCGCGTCTTGTGGATTCCGCCAGTTCGCGTTAAAGATTGCGGTAAAGTTCAACTACCTGCCTAAGAGCCTGTTTCAAACTATGAATTCTGAATACTTCCCCGTGACGTCGATGTGGCAGGACCGTGCGGAGAGCGGGGACGCGGCGGCGCAGTTTCAGTTGGGATACTGTTACGACATGGGGCAGGGGGCGCCTGTCGATATCGAGGCCGCGTGTCATTGGTATCAGCGGGCGGCGGCGCAGGGTCATGCCCGGGCGCAGCATCATCTGGGGTTGGCATTCTCGAACGGATTGGGGGTGGAATGGAATCTGGCGGAGGCGTGCAAATGGCTGACACTCGCGTCGCGCAACGGCATTGCCGAGGCAGCCGAGGCCCTGCAGGCGCTGAAGATTCCGCCGGACCAACGGGCCGAGGGAGAGCGAATGGCCTCCAGGTTCGCGCCGGCATCAGCGATACAGACGGATGTCCCCCGAACCCGACGGGTCGTTGAACCGCCACCCGCTTCCGCGGCCCTGTCGGTTCGCGCGATTCAAACCCACCTGCCGCTGGATTGAGGAGTTCATCGGCTTGTGAGGCATCGACAGACCGGGGCGTCAGTGTAAAGTGCCCTTCACTCAACGGCACCTTCTCCATCGCACTATGAAAACGACCCTTCCCCTCACCCTCACCCTGGTTACCAGTGGCGCGCTTGTTCTGTCTGCGGCCGAACCTTCCGTGCCGGCTTTCCGCGCCGTCGAGATCGATGGCGCGGTGGGCATCGGGTACGGACTGGCCATCGCCGACGTGGACGGCGATGGGAAACCGGACATCGTGCTCGTGGACAAGGACCTGGTCGCCTGGTACCGGAATCCCGAGTGGACCAAACACGTCATCGCCCGGGACCTGACGGAACGCGATCACGTCTGCATTGCGGCGCGGGACATTGACGGGGATGGGAAGGCGGAGATCGCCGTGGGCGGGCAATGGAATCCCGGCGACACCGAGAACAGCGGGAGCGTGCATTATCTGATGCCGCCGGAGGATCGGAGCCAGTTGTGGACACCGATTGAATTGCCGAAGGAACCCACCGTGCATCGGATGCGCTGGGTGCGATCCGGCCCGGACGGTTATGAACTGGTGGTGGTCCCGCTGCATGGACGGGGCAATCGCGGCGGACAGGGAGCGGGTGTGAGGATTCTGGCTTATGAACGACCGGCGGACCCGACGCAGACGTGGAGCACGCGGTTGATCGACGATTCATTGCACATCACGCACAACTTCGATCCCGTGTCGTGGGCGGACGAGTCGTCCGAGGATCTCCTGGTTGCGGGACGGGAGGGCATCTTCCTCTTCAACAGGGAGGGGGATGGATGGAGGAAGACCCAGCTTGGGGGCAATGACATCGACGGCGCGGGGGAGGTCCGGCTGGGGCGGTTGCCGGGCGGCGCGCGGTTCATCGCCGCGATCGAACCGCTTCACGGAAGCACCGTGGCCGTGTACACGCCGCCCGACGAAGGGGAAGGCTTGTGGAC
>DATKEE010000519.1:0-6671 GCA_035544555.1 Candidatus Methylomirabilota bacterium | reverse complement strand
GATGGAAGGTTTATCGCCGTTGGATACTATTGGGACGAAATCCCTGACATCGAGGGCGCTCTTATCCTCACTTCGACGGACGGAATCAACTGGACGCACATCAATGATTCAACGATTCCAAATGAGACGAATTCCGACAGCATCGTGTTGTATGCGATTCGTTATGATTTCAATAATTCCCGATGGGTGGCGGCTGGAGATGCCGGACTCGTGATGGTTTCCAATGACGGCACCACATGGTCTGTTGCATCAAATCCGCTGGGAACCACCACGGATTTTTATGGAATGACGGTCGGTTCGCTTGGGACGACGGTGGTTGGGCGCAGAGGCAAGGTCTATTCCTCGGCCGATTTGACGGAATGGACAGAGAACAGCTCCGGTAATTACGTCGGACTGCGTGAAATTGCCTTTCAGAACGGTCAGTTGCTGGCCGGAAGCTCGGGAGGTAAGGTGCTTGCTTCGGGCGATGGCGGCGCAACCTGGACCCCGGGTAATACCACCGCCTCGGGAACGCTTCGAAATCTTGTCTTTGGCCAGGGTTACTGGGTCGCTGGAAACGACTCAATAAGGCCAAATGATACGCCCATTTCCATTTCGCCGGACGGTTTGAATTGGAGTTTACCCGCAACGGTGCCGGAGGGATTCGAGGACTGTCGCGGGCTCGCCTATGGAAACGGCGTCTTCGTTGCCGTTCCCGTTGGCGGCGGCAGCAGTCTGATTCATTCAACGGATGCCATGGAGTGGATCGGAACTTCCCATCCCTGGTTTACACAACACCAGCAGAGCATATTCGTTGAGTTCGGAGGAGGACAGTTCGTGGCATTCGCCTCGGGAGCGCCGAACGTGGAAGTCGCGGTTTCATCCGATGGAATGGAATGGCAGATTCATGACACGGGCACGACCACAAAACTGCTTGCCGCGGCGTACGGCAACGGGCGCTGGGTATTCGTCGGAGAGGACGGACAGGTGGTCACCACGACCGATTTTCAGGATTGGAACGAGCAGGTGATCGCATTTGGAGCCAAGGGTCCGGTACGGCTTGAAGGCGTTGCTTTTGGCGCCGGACACTGGATCATCACGGGAAGGGATCATTCCATCTGGAGTTCCGCGGACGGGCTTGATTGGGAGGACGCGTTCACGACAGAGCTGACTGGAAGCAACGCGATATTCTATAAATCCGTTTTCGATGGCAGCTCGTTCTGGACAGTCGGTCCTGAAGGCGTGATTTATCAGTCGGAATCATTGGCCGCTGCTCTGACCCCGCCTGTGCTGGCGATTGAGCGGACGGCAAGTCCGGACGAGTATTTGCTGCGGATCGAAGGAACCGCCGGGCAAACGTGGGATCTGATCCACAGCCCGATGTTTCCCGCAACGTCCTGGAACACGCTCCAGCCGGTTCAACTTGAGAGTGGAGTGCATTTTGAAACGATCCAGGTGCCGCAAGGGATGAGCGAGGGATACTTGCGGTTGCGCGAACCGCAGGGAAACTGAGCGGGCACGGCTCGCCCGTAGCGCGGCCATGCCCGCTGCGAAGTCAGGCACCGTCCCGGTACCGGGAATTCCCCGCTTCTATGGGGTCAGTTGCCGGCCGCGCGGTAGAAGCGGTGGGGCACCTGCGGATCGGGTTGGAGGGTGAATTGTTGGTCCACTCCTGTGGCGACATCCGTGAAGGGACCGGTCACCTCGTCGGCGACCTGGAGGGTGCCGGTGTAATTGATGAGGATGTCGGTGCCGCTGCGTTCCACCGAGATGAAGGGATCGACAGTGACCGCGCCCGCGGTGATGCGGACGAAATCCAGAGCGACAATCTCGTTCCACCAGGTGGTGAGGCATTCGAACCGGATGACCAGTTGCGTGGCTCCGGCGGGAAGGTCGTAGGTAATGTCCTGGAATCCGATGCCGAGGCGGGTGGTGCCGTCGGTGATGAACTTGTCGTTTCCGCTGGGGGCGGTGAAACGCGCGAGCCTCTGGAATGGCTCCGGGCCGGTACCATCCGGGTCCACGAGGATGTCGAGAAAGTCGGAGGTTTCGAAATCGAGGTCGGTGCCGGCGAGCCTGATGGACAGTTTCAAATTGCTCTGGCCGGTGACATCGACAGGGTTCAGTTGGAGCGCTCTTGCGGGTCCGCCGGGGAACTTGTTCAGGCCGGCACCGGCGAAGAATCCGGTTCCTTCGAAGCCCGTGAACGCGCCACCGCCGAAGACCTGGCCGCCCTCATCGCCGTCTTCGATCACGACGACGAGCGGGCGTTCCTCGGTGACAGGGGGGAGATCCGGGACATAGACGGTGAGCGCAATGGTGCCTTCGAGTTCGACCGGTGGCGGTTCGAGCGGGGCGCCCAGCGGGTCCCATTCGTTGGGATTGACCGGTCCGGTGTTGCCTCCGCCCTGCATGAAGGTGAAGGAGATCTCGGAACCAAAGTCACCGACGGAGTTGAAGGCGACCCATTCGAACGCATACAAGCCGGTCGAGGGAAAGGTGACGTCGGCGTAATTCTCCCGGAATCCCCCGGTGCCATCCATGATGATGACGTCATCGTCGGCGCTGAGCCCGTTGCGATCCAGGTCGATTCGCAGACGGCCCCCATCGTCCACACCAAGCGCGGCGCTGTAGGTGCCCGCGGTAATGACGTCGAGCTGGCCGGTGCCGACGACGGCGTATCCGCCGGTGGGGTTGCCGGGGACAGGAAAGTTGCCGGCCCAGACACCGTTGGCCCCGGCGGCGAGGTCGGCGGCGGTGACGGTGCCGCTGGTCTGGGTGCTGGGGGTGGTGCCGGCGATCATCGCATCCACAGTGGCCAGTGATTCCACCGGTGCGGTGTTGATCAAGGTGTAGGCGGCGACAACGGTGGAGCCTTCCGCGAGGCTGTCGCCGACGGTGTCGAACGCCTGTTCGCCGTTGACGAAGGCAAAGGAGCCGGTGAGTCCTCCGGCGGCTTCGTGTGCGGGAGCGGTGATGGTCACGGGTCCGAGGTCGATGACCGCGCCGGCCTGGCCAATGGACGACACGAGTTCGTCATCATGATCGGGGCCGTTATAAGTGAGGAGGGGGACCGGGTAGGTGGTGAAGCGGCTGGCGCCGATGGTTGAACTGCTCGAGTGGACGACGAGGTCCACCGAGGTCGCGGGGGGCACGGCGCCGGCGGCATCGAACGTCACGGTGTGGCCGTTGGCTTGCAGCCGTTGCACGAGAATGTCATCGCCGGTGCCGGCGGGCGCAGGCGAGAACAGGACTTGGGCGTTGGGTTGGTCACGCAGCAGCCAGTTCACGACGGCGTCGAAGAGATCGAGCGCCTCCGGGGTCACGGCTGTCTCAGGGAGCGTGTGGTGCCAGGTCCAGACGGCCCGTCGTTCGGGCGAAGCGGCCGGGACACCGACGAAGGAGACTTCAAAGTTATGCGCCCAATAGACGGGGCCTTCCTGATCGATGATGCCGTTGGCAGCATGGGTGTCCACTTCGAACACGGCGCGGCCCTCGGTGAAATAACGGGTGCCGTCGCCGTCGGTATTGAAGTTTTCCTCGTAAATGAGCTGCGCGTGGGCGGGGAGAATCACGAACAGCAGGGGCAACGAGACTGAAAGACGGGAACCAAAGGCCGTACGACATTTACTGCTCAAAGACATAGGATCCTCCAGCAAAAGGTTTACGGCGGTTTAGTCGAGGGTGAGACGAATCGAGTTCTAGCCGACAGGAGCGGTCGAGTCAAGTCAGTCCTTGGTCCGGTGAAAGGTGAATTGTCTGTTCAGTCGTGCAGCCCCGTTTCGGAGCGACAATCAGAAGGCGAAAGCAAAAGGGAAATGTTTGATTGGCAGCAGGGAGTAACCTGCTCTTAAATGAACTCGTCACCTCCGCCCGGCATCCACTCTATGAAAGCGATTGCTTCAGCAATAGTCCTTCTCATGCTCGCCTCAGCCTGCCTCCCGCTCGAGGCGGCGACGCCGATCCGTTTCGCCGGGCAGGACTCCGAACTGGTCATCAGTGAGGTCGGCGAACACACCGTGCGAGTGGAGCTACCTGCCGCCGGTCAGCAAAGCCGGCCGGAGTCGTCCATCCTGGTCGGGTTCCCCGGAGACGAAAAACTCCGCGTGCGCGAACTGGAGTCGGAACGGGAACTTCGCATCGGCCGACTGCGCGTCACCCTCAATCCCGATCCCCTGACCGTGACGGTGCATCGCGCCGATGGAACGCTCGTGCAGCAACTGGTGTTCGATGGACGGGCGGGCACGAATTCCGGAGTCACCTTCCGCACCGAAGCGGCCGTGCTCGGACTGGGCGAGGGCGCGCAACAGTTCGACCGGCGCGGCGCCTTTTATCCCATGGAGGCCACCTGGGGCGGATGGAACCGGCCTGTGCTCGGCTCCGTCGTGCCGTCGCCGTTCCTCATCGGCACGGATGGCTGGGCGATCCTGGCGCACCAGCCCGATGGCCGGTTCGATCTGCGCGACGGCCGGGGCCGCTTCCTCCCGCGACCGGCCTCGACCAATTCGCACTCTCCTTCACTGGACCTGTTCGTGATCGCCCTGGATGAACCCGGCGACGCGCTCGCCGAATACATTCGTCTCACGGGCCGGCCCGTCATGCCGCCGAAATGGGCGCTCGGCTATTTTCAGTCGCACCGGACGCTGGCCGGCCCGCACGAACCGCTGGAAATCGCCCGCGCGTTCCGCGAAAAGAAACTTCCTTGTGACGCGTTGATCTACCTGGGCACCGGTTATTGCACCAATGGATGGAACACTGGCCACGGCTCGCTGACCTTCAACACCAACGCGTTCGTTCCGGAGAACATCGCGGCACTGCATGACCTGAACTACAAGGTGGTTTTCCATGTGAACCGCGCGCCGAGGCATCTGGTCGGAAGTTTCGATGATCCACCCGCCACGCGGTCCGCCGGCCGGCTGGAGGAAGGGAGAAACGGCGGACGAGGCCGGCAGGTCCACATCCGCGATTACTGGGCAAGGCATCGCGAACTGTTCGCGCTGGGTGTGGACGGCTGGTGGCCGGACGACGGGGACGAACTCCCGCTCGAAGCGCGCCTGACGCGGCATCGGTGCTATTACGAGGGGCCGCTGCAGGACCGTCCGAACGTGCGTCCCTGGAGTTTGCATCGCACCGGTTACGCGGGGTCGCAGCGTTACGGCGGCTGGATCTGGTCGGGCGACGTTGACGGGCAATGGGAGACGCTGGCCGCTCACGTTTCGATTGGATTGAACCACGGCCTGAGCCTGACTCCGTTCTGGGGCTCGGATACGGGCGGCTTCTATCCCACGCCCGAACTGACCGGCGAACTGTACGCGCGCTGGTTTCAGTTCTCCGCGTTTTGCCCGTCGTTCCGCTCGCACGGACGCACGTGGAAACTGCGCCTGCCGTGGGGCTGGAACACCGGCGAGTTCGGACCGATGGAACATCCCGCGCGGCAACACCCGGACCGGTCCGAATTGCGCAACCCGGAGGTCGAGCCCATCTGCCGCAAATACCTCGAACTCCGCTACCGGCTCCTGCCCTACAATTACACGCTGGCACGCGAGGCCTGCGACACCGGCCTGCCCATGATGCGCGCCCTGTGGCTGCATTATTCCGACGACGCGGAGGCCGTGAATCTCGGCAGCCAATACCTCTGGGGCCGCGACATCCTCGTGGCGCCTGTCATCGAGCGGGGTGTGAAGTCGCGCCGCGTTTATCTGCCCGCGGGCGCATGGCTCGACTGGTGGACGGGCCACCCGGTGGAAGGGGGAAGGTGGATCGAACGCGAAGTCGATCTGGAGACGATGCCGATTTACGTCCGTGCCGGGGCCATCGTCCCGCTTGATCCCGTGCGCCAGTTCACGGGACAGCAGGTCACCGCGCCGACCACACTCCGCATCCATCCTGGCGCCGACGGCACGTTCACCCTTTACGACGATGACGGCCAGAGCCTCGGCTATCGCGACGAATCGGACGCAAACACTGTTTGGATTCGCTTTCACTGGGACAACGATGCGCGCCGGCTCACCCTGGAGCCCGACGCGAGAATGAAAAGGTGGCCGGGCGGCACGCGTGAGTTCGCGGCGGAGCTCGCCGGCGAGGCCGGGAGTTCAAGGCGCATTGCTTTCGAGGGCGGGCGTGTGGTGGTGAACCTTTGATGGCTCGTGTCAGAGGGACTGACCCCTTTTCGGGCAAAACGAGTTCGCTTCGAGGCGGTCGAATGCTTTGTAGTTCCGTTGCAGAGCCTGCACCAGATTGCGAACGCAATGCAGCAGGGGTGTGTTATGAAGATGACGTATTTGCGCGGGTGTTTCCGGTGGTTTTGTCGCGTCCTTGTTCTTTGGACTTTATGCCTGGTCCCGATACCGGACGTTCGGGCGGCGGACGGCGATCTGGATCTCACGTTCGAGCCGGATGCCGCCTTCGGCCTCGGCTCAAGAAGTCTGGCCGTGCTGGATGGCCGAGTCTATTTCCGGACAATCGGAAATCCAATCCAACGCCTTCAGGAAGACGGCGGGCTGGATGCCGACTGGAGCCTGCCGGTCGTGGGATTGACCATTCCAGTCGGATTCAACCGGACGCCGTGGGGTGATTTTCTGGTTCGGGACATCTCCACGGTTTACCGCTATGACGACTCGGGAGAACGCGTGCGCTTGGGTTTTATTTTCCACAACCCGGGCGCCATATTCCCGCAGGACGACGGGTCGGTC
>DATKEE010000518.1:0-3893 GCA_035544555.1 Candidatus Methylomirabilota bacterium | reverse complement strand
GACAGGATGTACAGGCTTGCCTGCTGATCCAATGAAAGTATCCTGTTCATCCTGTCTTCACATTTTAGGCGTGATGTCCCGGCTGGCGGCGATTGAACCGACGGCCACCAGCATCAGTCACCCGGCGCGATTCCTCACATTCGTAACGAGCCGGGTCGGAGACCGGCGTTCCGATGCCTTCGCCTTCATTCGTGTGAATTCGTGTCCATTCGTGGTTTTTCACCTGAATCGCTGCGTAGGGACTACCGGGCGCCAATACCAGGAACCGACTGCATTGGATTGACGCTTGTTCCATCGACTGGCAGCCGGTTGAATCGGTCGCGTGAAAGCCCTCCAGTTGATCGCGCATGGAAAGCCGGGACGCTTCGAGATTCACGAGTTGCCCGTCCCGACACCCAAGGCCGGCGAGGTCGCGGTTCGATGCCGGGCGTGCGGACTGAATCACCTGGATCTCTGGCTGGAGGAGGACGGCCTGCCCATCCGCGTTTCCCTGCCCCGAACTCCCGGGGGCGAAGTTGCGGGAACTGTCGAGTCGATCGGTGACGACGTGCGGGACTGGAAGCCGGGCGACCGCGTCGCCGTTCAGTCGAATCTGTTCTGCGGCGAATGCGAGTTCTGTCGTGGGGGCGAGGAATCGCTCTGCCTGAAAGGCGAATTGCTGGGCGTGCACCGCGACGGGGGCTTCGCGGAAAGGGTCGTGGTGCCGGCCCGGGCGCTGGTGCGGCTGCCGGAGCGCGTGGACTACGAGACGTCGGCGGCGCTGACGCTGGCGGGCAGCACGGCAATGCACATGTTGACCGACCGCGCGGAGGTGACGCCGGGACAATGGATTCTGGTCATGGGCGGCGCCAGCGGCGTGGGTTCGGCGGCGATCCAGATCGCAAAGGAACTGGGCGGACGGGTGATCAGCACGGGGTCCAGCGAGCCGAAGCGGGAGCTGGCGAGACGCCTGGGCGCGGAATGCGTGCTGGATCCGGCAACCCGCGACTGGCCGGCCGAAGCGCGGCGCGTCACCGGCAAACGCGGCGTCGATCTGGTGATCGAACACGTGGGAGGCGATGTCCTGAACCAGGTGTTTGCCTGCCTGGCGCGGGGCGGGACGGTGGTCACTTGTGGCGCGACCGCCGGACGCGAGGTGGCGTTCGATCTCTGGCCATTCTTCGTCAAACAACAACGATTGATCGGCAGCTATGGACGGAACCGGGCGGACATGCAACGCACGCTCGAATGGGCCGCCGCCGGCAAACTGAAACCCATCATCAATCAAACCGTCGCCCTGGAGGAATTGCCGGACGCATTCAACCGCCTGCGGCAGCGAGGTGTCCTGGGGAAGATCGTCTGCCGGCTCTGAACCCGAAAGCCATCGTTACAAGGGACGCCGTCAGCGCGACGCCGGCGCAAACGCCGCGTGTTGGGGGTCGCCATCGGTTTCGAGGTAGGCGAGAAGATCGAGGATTTCTTCGCGGGTGAGAATGTTCACCAGTCCCTCGGGCATGGGAGAAATCTCCGAGTGGCCGCGTTCCTTGATGTTCGACTTCAGCACCTCCGTCCGATCCACAGTGTAGGGGTTGGTCAGAAGCGCGATCCTGCGGTCGTCCTCATCGACAAGCCGGCCGGCGATCCGATCTCCATCCCGCGTGATGACCGTGGTGTTCTGGAACTGTTCGGAGACCACCCTGGACGGATCAATGATGGATTCAAGCAGATCGCGCCGGGTGAACCTGCTGGCGACGGCCGTCAGGTCTGGACCGACCGAGCCTCCCTCGCCGCCGACGCGATGGCAGGCAAGGCACTGGGCGTCGGCAAACGCCTGCCGCCCCCGGGCAAACGAGCGTCCGCCGGAGACCTCGTCCAGCGCGGGCAGGAGGTCCTCGACGGTCCATTCCCTGACGAAGGCGCGTTGAGGAGCGGTGGAGATGTCGACGGTGGTTTCCCCGCTGAGGACGGGGGCCAGCTTCGCGCGTTCCTCCTCCGACAACGCCTGGATCGCCTCCTGCCGGATGTTGACGAGGAATTTGGAGAAGCTGGCGCCGTCGGTGTAGTTCCTCCTCACGTCGCGGAACCACTGCACGAGTTCGTGCGGATGTTTGAGGGAGGAATGATCCTGATTGAACCAACTGAAGTACTGCCGCCGCTCTTCGAGGCTCCAGCCGGTCTTCAGGTTTCGCAGGTGAAGAATGTAATGGAGTTGATCCTCCCGGGTGGGCGCGCGGGCGATCAACGACAGCGTGCGAGGCACGACGTCCGGCGCTTCGAGAAACACGAGGAGGCGGCACAACTCACGGTTGACGGGCTCGCTCTCGGCGGGATAGAGCGGGCTGAGTTTTGAGATCGCAAGCTGCCGCGATTCGCGCGAGGGCGCGCCCTGGCGCAAAAAGCTGAGCTGGATCAGCCGGAGCTTCGCAAGTTTCTGTTCCTCGTTCAAACCGGCCATGGGAAAGGCCTGCAAACGTCCCAGCAAAGCCGGCTGCGTTTCCGGTCCCCCGGCCCGCGCGAGCGCGAGCAGCGCGGTCAGGGCGGCGGTGGGCCGGCTTTCGGTCAGCGCGCGCTCCCGCCAGAGGGGCAGGTTCTGGCTCTCGATGGCGATCCGCGCCGCGTACCGAATCCAGCGGTCGTCGCTGTTCAAGTGCGGCCAGGCAAAATCGATGGCGGCGGTGTCCTGCCGGCCGTGAAAGCCTTCGAGCTTGTGCCGGAGATCGCGCGCCGCGGCGGCGGTCGGATGATCATTATCCGGCAAAGGCGTCGTCGCGGGAAGCGCATCCGGGCCGGTGTAACGAACCCGGTAAAGACCGGACAGCGTGCCGCGGCCGCCCGTGATGAAATACATCGCGCCATCCGTCCCGAATTCGAGATCGGAGACATTCAACGGCGTGCGGGATCCCTCCTGAGTGAGGGACATGGGCGCGACAAAATTCTCGAACGTGCCATTGTAGGTGGCGCCCCGCGGTTCCAGGTGCACGGCGAGAATGCGGCCGTAGGACCAGTCCTGAATGAACATTGCCCGCCTGTATTTCACCGGGAAGCCGGCGTCGGTGCCAAACTTGACACCGGTCGGTGAACCGATGCCGATGTCCACCGCGGCGGGGAGACTGTCGGCATAGTAATCGGGCCATTTGGCGGTGCCGGAACGCCAGCCGTATTCGCCCCCAACGACGCAATGATTCACGCGGGTCGGACGGTACCAGGGCGTCCCCCAGTCCCATTCCATGTCACTGTCGAAGGTGAACAATTCGCCGTCGGAATTGAAGGCGAGGTCATAGGCGTTGCGGAATCCGCCCAGCAACAGTTCCCACGATTCTCCCTCGGGATCGGTGCGGACCACGTAGCCGCCGGGCGCCAATACACCGACGGCGTGGCCGCCCGCGTCCCACATGCGATCCTGTAACATGTCCTCGGCGTAATTCTGATGCGGAGACTTCGGCGAGATGCCTTCGGGAACCTTGGTGTGGTTCCCGTTCATGATGTAGAGACGATCGTCCGGGCCGCGAACAATCGCGTGCGGACCGTGTTCGCCGCCGCCCTCGAATCGTTTGAGGAACGTCATTTCATCAAACCGGTCGTCCCCATCGGTGTCGCGCAACCGGTAGAGACCCGTCCTTTCCGGGCCGATCCCGCTGACGTAGAGGCTGTCGAAGGCGTAAAGCAATCCCATGGCGCCGCCGATGGGCTGGTCGATGCGCTCGACCTGTTCCACCCGGCCGTCCGCGGTGAGGGAGAGACGCAGCAACCGCTCCTCCGCATCCTGGGGAGAAACGATCAACCGCCCCCGGTCATCCACGGTCATACAGATCCAGGACCCTTCATCCGAAGCGGCGGTGCGGATCAATTCGACCTCGAATCCGGGCAGGGTCTGAAGTTTGTCGGCGGTGGTGGCGACGGGAGGTTGCAGGACG
>DATKEE010000517.1:0-2997 GCA_035544555.1 Candidatus Methylomirabilota bacterium | reverse complement strand
GTGCCCACCGTTAATCGATCCGGTTCGAGGTCCTCTAGTTCGCCGTGATGTTCGGGAACAGCGTCCGGTTCAAGGTATCGTCCGCGTTCTGGTACTGCCGGCGGAGCTGCGAGGTGGTGAACTGCTGCACGCTGCCGTCGCCAAGAACCACGTTGCCGTTCTTGTTGTGGATCGACTCGGACCAGGCAACCGTATTGGAGTTGGCGGTCATATTGACGGTGGCGGTCTGCAGATACAGCCCGGTCGGGACCGGGTTCTGGGCGCCGGCTGCCGCGTTACCCAGGTTCCGGTCTCCGCTGAGCGGTGTTTGCGGCTTGGTTTCATCTCCGTCCACTCCGGTGAAGAAGGAAACGGCCTCATTGTTCCGGAAGTCCGCGGTGGCCGGCGGTGTCCGCCACAGGAAGTTGGTGCGCGGCGCGCGATCGTCGCTCGGGCAAATCACCACCTTGGGGGTGCTCAACTCGTTCGACATCTGGGCGTAGTGAACGTAGTTGGACTGGCCAACAAGCCGGTATTCCGAGGAGCCCCCCTGATTGATGGGGACGAGGAACGGAAAGCGATCATTGTTGTCCGTGGCAAACAGGCGGAAGGAAAGTCCGACCTGCTTCAAGTTGTTCACGCAGGCAATCCGCTGCGCGCGGGCCTTGGCTTTCGAGAGCGCGGGAAGGAGCATGCCGGCCAGAATCGCGATGATCGCGATGACGACTAACAGCTCGATGAGCGTGAAAGCCCCGATTCGGCTAGTACGAATGTTTTTCATATGTGGTTACTGTTGGGTTAACGGTTCGCGCACTGTAGTGAATTCAGTCACAGTGTCAATTTCTTAATTGTTCAGCACCGCAGGTGCCATGGAGTGAGCCCCCCAAATACAGGCCCAATTCGTCACATTCCACGTTTTGATGCCACTTTTGCGGGGGGAATTTCACGCGACAAGCGTGAGGTTGGCTCGCCCCGTGAAAACCCCTTCAGGATCACTCCAGGAACAGCCTGCGCAACGCCCTGCGCCAGAGATGATTTTTCGTAATTGCCCTCGACTGCGCCTTCGGCCAGTTCCGATTGCTTCGCTCTTCATTCGTGTCCATTCGTGTCCATTCGTGGTTCCCCTTCTGCGAGTTACGATTTTTCTTCCCTTCCCTGCAACGCCACCGAAAATCCGGCTCCCATGCATGCGGCGGTATTCCTGGACCGGGACGGAACCTTGATCGCGGATCGCGACTTTCTGCGCGATCCATCCGAAGTCTCCTTTCTTCCCGGAGCCATCCAGGCGCTGAAACGCATCCAGGACGCGGGTTTCAAGTTGTTCCTGGTCACCAATCAATCCGGCGTCGGTCGCGGCTATTTCACAATCGAGGACGTCCACCGCGTTCACCGGCATCTGGAGGCGGAGCTTGGAAAACAAGCCGTCCATCTGCAAAAGATCTACGTCGCTCCCGAGGCGCCGGAAGAACCCGGTCGCGGCAGAAAACCGTCCCCTCAATTCCTTCTCGATGCGCGCGACGAATTCGGAATCGACCTGCCGCGGAGCTACATGATCGGGGACAAACCCATCGACGTGGAGTGCGGCTGGAACGCCGGGGTGCGGCTGAGTCTGCTGGTTCGCACGGGCTACGGAAGGGAAAGTGAAGGGCAATTGAAGGAACCGCGCGGACCGGTCCGTGTGGTGGAGGATCTGGCGGGCGCGGCGGATGTCATTCTCGCCGCGGGCCGATAGAGCCTGTTTTGAAAACCCCTGTTGGGTGTCCCGCCTTCAGGCGGCCCATGGCGCAAACGGTCCGAAGGCGGCTCGCGGATCTTGCTTCACCCGCTTCCAATCGTACCACCCAGCCCAATCGCCACCGCTTTCGTTGGTGCAAATCATCCGGGTTTCTCTTAAAGAGGGGCTTCATGAACATCCTCGGGATCATCCCGGCGCGCTACGACTCGGTGCGATTTCCCGGCAAACCGCTGACCTCCATCGCGGGCAAGCCGCTGATCCAGCACGTCATCGAACGCTGCCGGATGGCCCGCTCGTTGAGCGAGGTGATTGTGGCGACCGATGATGAACGCATCGCCGAGGCAGCCCGGTCATTCTGCCGGGTCGAGATGACCCGGGCCGATCACGCAAGCGGCACGGACCGGATCGCCGAGGTGGTGCGTCGGTGTGACGGGGAGGCGGCCGTCAATATCCAGGGCGACGAACCGTTGATCGATCCGGCGGTGATCGACGCCGTGGCGGCGGCCCTCGATGAGGAATCGATGACGACCGCGGCGACGCGCATCCGGACGGTGGGAGATCTGGAGAATCCGAATGTCGTAAAAGTCGTTGTCAATGCCGGGGGACGCGCCCTATATTTTTCGCGTCGTACGATACCGTATTTGCGCGACGCCGCCAGTGGTTCGGGAGCCGGGCAGTTGGCGGCGTTTCCTTTTTTGAAGCACCTCGGCCTCTACGGGTATCGACGGGAGACTTTGCTGCGGTTGATGAGTCTTCCCGTTTCCGCGCTGGAACACGCGGAACGCCTGGAGCAATTGAGGGCGCTGGAGAACGGGATCGCGATCCGCGTGGCGGTGGTGGATTACGAGAGTGCGGGGGTGGACGTGCCCGGGGACGTGGAGCGCGTCGAGGAATTGCTGGCGGAAGCGACCGCGGGTGGGAACGGCGGGCGAGAACGATGAAATACGTATTTGTCACGGGCGGAGTGGTGAGTTCCCTGGGCAAGGGATTGACGGCGGCGTCGCTGGGCACGCTGCTCGAAAGCCGCGGGCTCAAGGTGGCGCTGCAAAAGTTCGATCCCTACCTGAATGTCGATCCCGGCACCATGAACCCCTACCAGCACGGCGAGGTGTACGTGCTGGACGACGGCGCCGAAACAGATCTCGACCTGGGCCATTACGAACGGTTCACCAAAACCAAACTCACCCGGTTCAACAACCTGACCAGCGGACAGGTGTACCAGACCGTCCTGGACAAGGAACGGCGCGGCGATTACCTGGGAAAAACCGTCCAGGTCATCCCAC
>DATKEE010000516.1:0-4262 GCA_035544555.1 Candidatus Methylomirabilota bacterium | reverse complement strand
GCTATTACCGGGCCCGCCTCATCGACCCGTGATCACTCACTCGGGAATCACATGACAGGCGTCAGGACCACCGGGGATCAGGCCGGAGTCGATCGCTACGGCGATGAATTGGAAACACGCTCTGGAGCAAATCCTGAAACTAGTCGATCAGATCTGAGCGCGTCTATGGAAGTTGGCTGCACGCGTCATCACTTGCCCAATACGCGAGCAACGGCTGCCTTGGATTCTGGGTATTCGAGCACTTCAAGAATCTTCGACGTCGAAACAATCTTGGTGAGCCCGGAGTTCGCTTCAAAAACAACGCGTGTCCTGCCTGACGTCGGGCTAATCGCGCCTTCACTGTACATGGGCGAGTAAAGCGCCAATCCGATCAGGCTTGCCGGCCGTCCCGCCCCGATCTGATTTCCGAAAATATTGAGGCCCATGGTGGGCTTCCAAAATACAGGGCCGCCGCTATTCCCGGGGAAAGTGGTGGTGTCTATTAAGATCATTCCATCAGGGAGTTTTGCGGAAACCATTCCATTTCTCAAGGCGGGAGCATCGAGCTCAATCACTGAGGCTGGAAAGCCGGAAACAAAAATGTCGTCCCCGACGGAGACACTATCATAGGCTGCGGCCATGACGTCCAATGGGATAAAGCTGACATCATCGACTTCTAGATTGATGGAGAGGATGGTTATTGCCACATCGGCATTTGTTGAATAGATCCATCCAACCCCTGTAATCGCTCGGATTGCCATATGAGGGCGATGGTCAGGAGGAACCCCGTTCTTCTGAGGAATTCGGAAGAACACGTTCTCGTTTGGCTGCACCACTGTTTGGCGGTCGCAAACAGATTCACGTTTGACCGGGTCATGAGGACTCCGGATCCAGCCGCATGAAAAATGGTCTCAGGTTGCTCCACCTGAACAACAAGATTTGTTGGGGATACCTGGATTGTCTTCTCACCCTCCTGCTTGAAGATCCCGAACGGCAAGAATTTGGTTGTCGTGCCCAGCGACGCCCGGGATTTCAGGGAATTGCGGACAATTACTGACTCGGCAACGAATTGAAAGAAGCCCCTGCGAGCCTGGCTCGCAGGGGCTTGAAATTGGTTGCGGGGCTAGGATTTGAACCTAGGACCTTCAGGTTATGAGCCTGACGAGCTACCGGGCTGCTCCACCCCGCGGTTGCCCCACACCTTCAGGCCGCCCCATCCCCGACGCAAGCAGAAAAAGTTTTTCCGCAAATACCCGCTCGACAGGCCCTTCGCCGTCCGCCTATACCCTTTCCCATGCACCCCGCCGCCCTCCCGATCTCGTGCGTTGCCATCGTCTGCCTCGCCGCCTCCAGCCCCGCCGCCGAGTATGACGTCGTCGTTTACGGCGGCACGTCCGCGGGCGTCATCGCCGCCGTTCAGGCCAAAAAAATGGGCAAATCCGTCATCGTCGTCGGCCCGGACCGGCATCTGGGCGGGCTTTCCAGCGGCGGGCTGGGATTCACCGACACCGGCAACAAGGCCGTCATCGGCGGTCTGGCCCGCGAGTTCTATCACCGCGTCTGGCGCCACTACAACGAGCCGGATGCCTGGAAATGGCAGCCGCGCGAGGAATACGGCAACAAGGGTCAGGGCACGCCGGCCATCGACGGCGAGCAACGCACCATGTGGATCTTCGAACCGCGCGTCGCCGAACAGGTCTTCGAGGATTTCGTCCGCGAGCATGACATCCCGGTTCATCGCGATGAATGGCTGGATCGCGAAAACGGCGTGCGCAAAACCGGCGCGCGCATCACCTCGATCACCATGCTCAGCGGCAAACGTTACCCCGGGAAAATGTTCATCGACGCCACCTACGAGGGCGACTTGATGGCCGCCGCCGGCGTGGATTATCACGTCGGCCGCGAGGCGGGGAGCGTTTACGGCGAGCAATGGAACGGCGTGCAGACCGGCGTGCTGCATCACCGCCATCACTTCGGCGTCCTGGACACTCCCATCAGCCCGTATGTGATCCCGGGCGATCCCTCGAGCGGCGTGCTGCCCCGGATCAGCACCGAACCCCCCGGCGAATACGGCGCGGGCGACGACCGCGTCCAGGCCTACTGCTTCCGGGTGTGTCTGACGGATCATCCGGAGAACCGCGTCCCCTTCCCCGAACCCGAGGATTACAATCCCTGGCAGTACGAACTGCTGGTGCGCATCTTCAACGCCGGCTGGCGCGAGACATTCCAGAAGTTCGATCCCATCCCGAACCGGAAGACCGACACCAACAACCACGGCCCGATGAGCACCGACAACATCGGGTACAATCACGATTATCCGGAGGCGACCTACGAACGCCGCCGCGAGATCATCCGCGAACACGAGAATTACCAGAAGGGCTGGTTCTATTTCATCGCCAATGATCCGCGCGTGCCCGCGGAGGTTCAGCGGGAGATGCGCCGCTGGGGACTGGCGAAGGATGAATTCCGGGACAATGATCACTGGCCGCACCAGATCTACGTCCGCGAAGCGCGCCGCATGATCGGGCGATTCGTCATGACCGAGAACGAACTCCTCAAACGCCGCCCCACCCCCGACTCCATCGGCATGGGCTCCTACACCATCGATTCCCACAACGTGCAGCGTTACATCACGCCCGAGGGGCACGTGCAGAACGAGGGCGACATCGGCGTCGGCACACCCGCTCCCTATGAAATCGCATTCGGGTCCATCCTCCCCCGGCGCGCGCAGTGCGAGAACCTGGTCGTACCGGTGTGCGTCTCCAGTTCGCACATCGCCTTCGGCTCGATCCGTATGGAACCGGTCTTCATGATCCTGGGCCAGTCCGCCGCCACCGCCGCCGCCCTCGCGCTCGAAGCCGATACGTCGGTCCAGGACGTGCCCTACGCGGCACTGCGCGCGCGCCTCCTCGAAGACGGCCAGGTTCTGGAATCCGCCGCCCCCGCGGCCAGCAACCGTGGCGGACTCGACCCCGACGATCTGGAGGGAACGGTGGTGGACGATCGCGATGCTACTTTGACCGGTCCATGGATCCCCAGCAGCGCCGTCGGACACTGGGTCGGCGCCGGCTATCGGCACGACAATGACGCGCGCGATGGACGGGCCACCGCACGATTCGAAGCACGCCTCCCGGAATCCGGCCGCTACGAAGTCCGCCTCGCCTACACCGCCCACGAGAATCGCGCCTCGAACCTGGCCGTCGCCGTCCATCACGCCGAAGGCATCGAAACAATCGAACTCAACCAGCGGCAGCCGCCCCCGATCGACGGATTGTTCATTTCGCTCGGCACTTTCGAATTCAGTCGCGGACGCCCGGCGGCTGTGGTGGTCACGAACCGGGGCACGGACGGTCATGTGGTCATCGACGCCGTGCAATGGCTGCCATAAGGCGGGGTTAAGGGCGGGCTCCCTCCGCCGTCACCCTCGACAGCAACCCTCGGGGTCGCTATCGGGATCGGTATCGGTATCGACAGGAAACAAGAACCGAGTCCTGGACGTAAGACAGATGACATTTGCCATGAGGATCTGACCGAGTGGCCACAGAAGGGAAACGATTTCGAGACCGAGACCGAGACAGTCCTTCCTTGTCTTTGATCCGCGTCCATCCGCGCCATCCGCGGTCTCCCCCCATCCGAAATCCGCGGTTCTTCTCTTCAGCGTGAATGGTTTTCTTTCCCTCACCCTTGCGGTTTACTCGATCAATCCCCAGAACCGCATCACCGGTCCGCCCAACAGCACGATCAACACGGCGGTCAACGCCGCCACCAGCGTCGCCGCGTACAGCAGGTCCCGCGTCGTGAACTCGCCGCGGGCGTAGGCGATGGCGTTTGGAGGCGTGCTGATCGGCAGAGCCATCGACACCGCCGCCGCGAGAGCGAGGCTGAGGGCCATCTGCACAGCTCCCACCGCGCCGTCGCCCGCGGTCACGGCGGTGGAAATCCCGATGGGCAGGAGGAGATTCGCAACGGCCGTGTTGGACATGAACGATCCGACCGTGATGGCCACCACGACCAGCAGGGCGAGCGCGCCCAGGCCGTCGCCTTCCGCCGAAATCGGCAGCCAACTCGCGATGATCTCGTCCAATCCCGTCATCCGCATGCCGGCGCCCAGGGAAATGCCGCCGGCGATTAAAATCAAAATGTTCCACTCGAGACTGTTTAGATGATTCGAGAGTTAGATTTGACTTGAACTGGGGTGAAACCTAGATTTTCGCCGAATGTTGGCCGCCGAACTCAAGGCGTTTGCGGTTCCCGACGCAACCACGCCGACCTTGGACCTCGCT
>DATKEE010000515.1:0-3815 GCA_035544555.1 Candidatus Methylomirabilota bacterium | reverse complement strand
AGGACCATCCAGTGTCGGTGAATCCTCGTCAAGCTCCGCTCCCGCTGTTCCTTGCGAGGTATCGGAGCCGTGTGCTGGTCAGGGATGAGGGGGCTCTTTCGGTTTCCTGTCGCCCGCGCCTTGGCCGGTGTCCCCGTCCTGCTCCATCGTGCGCTCGACCAACGTCCAATCTCTGAGAGCGTAGCTGGTGTTCCCGGCGACACCAGGGCAGCACAAGGCGTCGGTGGCGCCATACTCCAGCACCGTAAGATCGACTCTCCCGTTGCGGAGCGTCATCCTGGCCATGCGGTGTTGGCGGAGACGATGGCTCGGGATTCAATCATCGGTCATGCGCGTGATGCGTCAGCCGAGAATGTGATATGAGACGTCGAAGGATGCCGCCGCAAGCCACAGATTCGTCAAGGTCAGAATCAACCCTCTCGCCTGCGCCAGCGTGCCCAGGCCAATGTAGCCGATGGCCACCCAGAGCAAGGTTGCCGGATTTGATTTCCGCGACTGGACGAGTAACTTGGCAGCATGAACAACATTACCGTCGCCACCTTCAATGTCCCTGCCCACGCGGAACCGCTCCGGAAGCGGTTGGAACAGGAGGGCATCCCCGCGCTGGTCCACGATGATTCGAAGCTCGAACGGATGTGGTTCGTCTCGAAACCGCTGGCCGGCGTGCGCGTGGATGTCCCCGAGCGGGACTTCGAACGGACCCTCAAGATGTTCAAGAGCTGGGGGGCCAACGAGGAGGCGTTGCGCGATGCGGTGCGTTGTCCCGAGTGCGCGTCGTCGCGAATCGAGTATCCGCAATTCACCCGGAAGTTTTTCCTTCCGAACCTCGTGGGCCTGTTCTCCGCCATCGGGCTGGTTCAGAAGGAATACTATTGCCAGGACTGCCACTACACGTGGCCGAGCAAGGAGAACAATCGGCCGGAGAAACCGAATCCGCATGGCGCCCCGAATTATTTCATCGAGGGGGCCGGCCAGCCTCCGGCCGGGAAGGATTCGCGCCCGACGTCCTAGAGGCTAAAGGATGAAGGATCGCGGAGGGGCAAAGGAATGAAGGCGAACGGAACGGGATGTATGTACTGCATCTTCGTCACCTTTGTTTCCCTCGGGTGAACATTCCTGGCAACCATGCAGTGGGAGCCACGAATGAACCACCGCGGATATCGCGGATGGACGCGGATGAACGGAAACGACCCGTGACACATGTTGAAGCGGCGTGAACGCCGCGCGCTTGTTTTCGCATTATTTCCGGTATCCCATTGTGCTCGCAACGAATCCGGGCTTCGGAAAGAATGGCCGGCGTTATCCCTGTTCCGCTGTCCGGTTCCGGGTGTTGCCGCGAGGCCGGACACGGACAAGTGCCGATTTCCATATGAACTTTCTGATGAAATGGGTCGCGTTGGGCGCGGCATCCGCCTTGTTGAGTCCCGGAGGCCGGGCTCACGCTTCCGATACTCCCACCGCGTTGGACCGCTACGTCGCCGCGCCCGATGCGCATTACCGATATGAACGGGTGAACACCGTAAAGGGGGACGGGTACACGGTGTGGATTCTGGACATGGTTTCGCAGGCCTGGCGCAACACCGACGAGGTGGACCGTGTGGAATGGCGGCATTGGGTGATCATCGTGCAGCCGGACACGGTCGAGCATGAAACGGGGTTGCTGTTCGTGGGCGGGGGGAGGAACAACCGGCCGGCGCCGGAGAACGCGGACGACAAACTGATCGAGATTGCGCGACAGACGCGGTCGGTTGTGGCGGAGGTGCGCATGATTCCGAATCAGCCGCTCGTGTTTGCGGGCGAGACGAGGGAACGCTTCGAGGATTCATTGATCGCCTATACGTGGGACAAGTTTCTGCGGGGAGGCGATGAGGAGTGGCTGGCCCGGTTGCCGATGACCAAGGCGGTGGTGCGTGCGATGGACACGATCACGGACTTCTGCGCCGGGGAGGAGGCGGGGGGCGTCAAGGTGAATCGATTCGTGGTGGCGGGCGGCTCCAAGCGGGGCTGGACGACGTGGACGACCGCGGCCGTGGATGAACGGGTGACCGCCATCATTCCCATTGTCATCGATCTGTTGAACGTCGAACCCTCCTTCCGGCATCATTTTCGGGCGTATGGATTCTACGCGCCTGCGGTGCGGGACTACGAGGAAATGGGCATCATGAACTGGCAGGGGACCCCGGAGTACGCCGTGCTGCGGGAACTGGTCGAGCCCTATGAATATCGCGAGCGGTTCACGATGCCCAAGTTCATCATCAACGCCACGGGCGACCAGTTTTTCCTGCCGGACTCCTCGCAGTTCTACTTCGATGATCTGCCGGGCGTGAAGTATTTGCGCTACGTTCCAAATGCCGATCATTCGCTGGACGACACGGACGCCATGCACACGATTCTGGCGTGCTATCACGCGGTGTTGAACGGCACGAGGCTGCCGCGGTTTGAATGGAGTACGGGGCCGGATGGAAGCCTGACGGTGACCAGCGAGGACGCGCCGGAATCGGCGCGGTTATGGCAGGCGGCCAATCCCGGCGCGCGCGATTTCAGATTGGAAACCATCGGAGCCGTGTGGAAGGAGACCCGCCTGGAGGCCGATCAAACCAATCCGCATGTGTATTCGGTGACGGTGCCGGAACCGGAGAATGGATGGCGGGCGTATTTCATCGAGCTGACTTTCGCGCATCCGGGCGGGCCGGCGCCGTTCAAATTCACCACGGGGGTTCAGGTGACGCCGCGGACGCTGCCTCATGAATTCAAGGCGCCTGCGGGCCGCTGATATTGCGCGCCTCAGCGGGTTTGGCGATCGGAGTCCTTCGATGAGGAGTCGGGGGTGGGATAGGCCGCCGCGCGTTTGAGTGCTTCGGCGATCTGTTCGGGTGGGAGGCGCTTTCGCAGGGTTTCCCGGGTGGCGATGGCGTTGGCGTCCCCCTGTTCGGCCGCCAGGTGAATCCATTTAAATCCCTCCACTCCGTCCTTCTCCGCACCCCGTCCGACGCAGAGCATCATGCCGACGTTCGTGCGGGCGCGGACGTGCCCGCCCTCGGCCGCCAGAAGGACCCAGTGAAACGCCTCACTCTGATCCTGCGGCACGCCCTGTCCGTCGTAATAGCGTTCGCCCAGGGTGAACTGCGCGTTTGGATGGCCGGCCTCGGCACGCGTCTGCACGCGGGTGGCCAGGTCCGAGCGGGCCTGCTTGAAGCGTTTCCACAGGGAGACTGCATGGACCAGGATGTTCATTTCGACCAAGACTGGGTCACTTCACGCGCGTGGACAACGCTTTTCAGGGGATCAGGAAACCCGATGAAAGCGGGCGGCTTGTCCGGTGGGAACCCCGAACAAGCACGGATCGCCGGGAGAACATGGCAACCCTCCAGAGTGGGATGGAAATCCCTGGGCAAGGATGCCGGGGATTCCCCTGGTCATGGCAGGGAATCGGATGAGTCAGTATCGGGGAATGTCCCGATTGTGCCTGATTGGGGCCGGTCCTAGTTTCGGGAAATGAAAGCCGCTGTCTTCACCCCACCCGGAGAACTCGCGACCTGCGACTCACAGCCGGTTCTCAAGATACTGGTCCTCTACCAGGAGTTCCAATGCGGGCTGCGCGCGATGCAAATCTACAGGCGCCTGCATCATGACTGGCATGGGGATTTCGCGTTTCAACTGGATCTCTGGAGCTCGGAGATCCTGGAGATTCCGCACCTCAAAGACCAAATGAGCCGGCAGTTTCGCGACGCCGACATGATCCTGCTCGGTTTGCGCGGGGACCGGCCTGTTTCGGAGCGACTCCTGGACTGGATGGAAGGGCAGACGTCCGGCCC
>DATKEE010000514.1:0-3660 GCA_035544555.1 Candidatus Methylomirabilota bacterium | reverse complement strand
GTTGCCGCCGGGTTGCGGATCGAACTTTGTGTCAATGTTTAGGACTGACCCCTTTGGCGGTGCACCAACGCGCTTTCGATGGTGTCGAGGACTTCATTCAGATGCTTGCCAACATCGTCCGTGAGGAACCGGAGAACATAGTATCCGTTCCGCTGCAGGAGCGCGTCCTTTCGACGGTCGCGACGGTAGGCTTCCGGATCCCCCAGATGCTGCGCGCCGTCCAGTTCGATCACCACTCCCGCATCGGCGCAGAAAAAGTCCACCTCCATCCGTCCCCGGCCATCGAAAGGAATGGGCAATTCCGCATTCAGGAGAAATCGCCCGGCGGTTTTCGGCAGGCTTTCCAGCCGGCGGAACAGAAATGCCTCGCTGGCGCTGCGGGCGCGGTCTGCTCCTTCCGCATCGGGTGAGGGCGGCCGTGTCGCGTGGACAAACAAACCGGCCAGGGGAACATCGACGCCGTCGCGGACAAGGCGGCGAATGCTGGCGGCGTAATCCCGCTTCCACACCGGATCGATGGGAAGCGGCACTTCGACCGGCCATCCCGGCAGGGCGCTGGCCGGCAGCAACAGGGTGTATCCGATTCCCTCGTAGCCGCGGCAGCGTCGGTCGAACATCCGCGCGAGCATGGGAGCGTTCAGGTCGGCGTAGTCGTAAACGCGCACCTCGCGTTTTCCTTCGCACAGCCGATGGAGCCGGCCAGCGTATTGGGCGATCGTTCCGCGCCAGGAAACCGGAAGTGCCAGAAACAGCGTGTCCAATCGCGGTTCGTCGAATCCTTCACCAATGAAACGTCCCGTGGCAAGGATCAGACGCCCCGGAGCGTCCGGCTTTTCCCGGATTCGTTCGAGCGCCCCGTTCAATTCCCTCCTCGCCATGCCGCCTTTCAGGACGATCAACTCCTTCACCTCGGGCGACAGCCGCTCCGCCAGCAATCCCAGGTGTTCGGTCCGTTCCGTGAGCAACAGCGGACGCCTGCCTTCGCGAAGCGCGCCCACAACGTCCGCGCAGATCATGCGGTTTCGCCCATCGTCACGGGCGAGGGCCGCGTACAATCGCTGGAACTCGACGCGCGCGTCGGCCGCCGCCGGCTCGTAATCCCGGAACCCGGTCGGACGAACAAGCACCTGATGGGTGAAGGGCCGCGCGGCCGCCTGTGCCCGGGCATCGACCCGATGGCGCACCGGGCCGCATTGCATGAAAATGATCGGGTGATGTCCGTCCTTGCGGGTGACGGTGGCGGACAGACCTGTGACAAACCTCGCCTTGGCTCGCCGGGCAACCTGCTCGAAGCCATGCGCGGAAAGGTGATGACATTCATCCACGACGAGATGGCCGTAGTCGCCCACCCGGTCGTCCACGACGCCTTTGCGAACCAGGCTCTGAATCAGCGCGACGTCGAGAGCGCCATTGAGTTTTTTGCGGCCTCCTCCGAGCCGGCCAATGCTTTTGACGGGCAACCCCAGGAAATTGGACAGGCGTTCGACCCATTGCTCCAGGAGTTGTCGGCGGTGCACGAGAATGAGGGTGTTGACGCGGCGCCGGGCGATCAACCAGGCAGCCAGCACCGTCTTCCCAAAGGCGGTCGTGGCGGCCAGGACTCCGTTGTCATGCGCCAGCATCGCTTCCGCCGCGGCCTGTTGATCCGGACGCAAGGTTCCTTGGAAGGAAACGTCCAACAGGTTGCCGGGGCAGCGCGCATCGAGCAGCATCGGATGGATCTTCAGTTTTCCGAGAACCTCCCGCACCTCCTCCAGGCATCCCCGGGGCAGGGCGATGTGTTTTGGATGATCCTCCGAGCAATCGATGATTCGCGGTTTGTCGTGGGTGGGCAGCCGCATCGCCTGGGCCTTGTGGACTTCGGGATTCTGAAACGCCGCGACTCGAATCAAGCGATTGCGCAAGCCGGAAGGAAGATTCTCCTTGGAAACATAAATTTGATCCCCAAGAACCAGATCAAGGTTCGCCGGCAACGGACCGGTGATGAAGGGTTCCTTGCGCCGGCGCGAGGGCGGAGCCGTCCAGGGTGCGTCATCGTCCTCATCATTCGGAACCAACCTCACCCCCAGAATGCTCCCGCGGCTCTCCGCGTCGCGCACACGATCCTCGACGATGGACCGGCCGATCCTTCGGACTGACGCGAGAAATGCCCACTGATCCGGCTGCGGTTTGAAGGCTTCATCCAGAAAGACGCTGTTCCCCCGTTCCCGAGCCCGCTTTTGCAAGGGCAGGGCGATCAGATTTCCAAAACCGCCCCGGGGCAGCGTGTCCTGACTGGGAAAGAGCCGGTCGTAGGAACGGAGACCGAGATCGGGATGCCTGTCCATCGTCCCGGTCAACAGGAGTGAACCGAGCCGCCGCGCCAATCCGGCCGGGAGCGCCTCCTCGAAAAACAACCAGACATGGCCGCCATGACCGGATCGGGATCGTTCCAATGCCGCCGGGATTTCAAACCGGTGACAAGTTTCCAGGAACGCGCCGGCATCCTCCTGCCACTGGTCACGATCGAAATCGACCGCCAGAAAATCGCAGGTCTCGTCCTGTCGCATCGGGTACACCCCCATGACAAAGTCCCGGCCCCCGGGATCCCGGCCCGAGAGATGCCAGCGAATGACATCGTCGGTGACGGGAAGGAAACACTGGTGGGCGCACTCCGAACATTTGATCCTTGGCTTCTCGCACACGCCGCGGACCCATTCGTTGCCGCAGGCCGGTTGGTAGCCGGCCCGCCCGGTCCTGCGGCTTTCGAATCGGCGGGGATAAACGTCCTCCCTTCCGCGGAACAGGGATCGAAACAGCCCGATCTTGAGATCGGGAGCGGAGTGTGTGGTGATCTGAAGCCGGTTCGGACTCGCGACTGCATTGTTTCTCTCCTGATCGCTGTCCGGCGTGGAAGTCACCGTTTTCACGCGAGGACGTTAAAAGCCCGTCTAAGAATTGCAATCAATCCCGCGCCGGCAATGGGCCGGTCCTAAAACCATCAATGTTCATCGTGAGAAAGTCGTACTCGGAGTCGGTTCCACCTGGGGAAGCGCGGCTCAAGATATACCAACCGCCGAGTTAATCGGCGTCAACGCGCGCTGTGGCCGGACCTTCGGTTTCAGCGCGGTTCTGGAGGCTGCAAGGAGCTCTTCAGGCCGTCGGGCAACAGGTTCCAGAGAGTCGGGTGAGCCTCGATCAGGCGGGCGATGTCGCCCAGGTCTTTGATGCGCTTGCTCTGCCGTCGCTCCGGATCGCTCCAGGCCTTGATCTTGCCGCGGAGCGTGTCCTCCAACGACGCCACGCGCATAAGGATTCCATGGACGTCGGCCGGCACGGCCCGGCTGGGGAAATCACGGTAGAAGTCCTCGGTGCTGAGTTGGAGGCTGACCTTGGATCGCCCCTTGAAGTTGATGGACCATGCAAACCGTTCCACTGAGAAGCCTGCCTCTGTCAGCGCGGCCACGGTCTGTTCGACCGCCTCGGCCGCCACGACGAAGTCGACATCCCGCGTGACCATGGGCTCCTCGGCCCAGTGATTGACGGCGACGCCGCCAATTGCGCACCAAGAGATGTCCGTCCGCTCGAGGCCATCGACGAGTCGCATGACATCGTCGGTGCCTCCAGCAGTTTGCCAGTCGAAGAATTGCTTGGCAGTCATGGCCGAGTATTGGCGAATTA
>DATKEE010000513.1:0-4885 GCA_035544555.1 Candidatus Methylomirabilota bacterium | reverse complement strand
GAGATCGTCGAGGAATTGAAGGTCATCGAAGCCGAGGCTCGGGAGACGGACAAGGATCTCGCCAAAATCCTCCAGCAACTCGGAATATGAGCGATCTCGTCCTCTACACCTCCGACGACGGCCGCACCCGGCTCGATCTTCGCATCGAAGGCCGGATGGTCTGGCTCACCCAGATCGAAATTGCCGAGCTCTTTCAGACGACCAAGCAAAACGTCTCCCTTCACGCCAAAAACATCTTCGAGGGCGGAGAATTGAGCCCCGAGGCAACCGTCAAGGAATCCTTGACAGTTCAAACCGAGGGAAAGCGCGAGGTTCAGCGCACCCTTCAGCTCTACAACCTCGATCTCATTCTCGCCATCGGCTACCGCGTGCGCTCTCCACGGGGCGTCCAGTTCCGCAAGTGGGCCAGCACCCACCTCAAGGAATACCTCGTCAAAGGCTTCGTCATGGACGACGAACGCCTCAAGAACCCCGGCGGCTGGGACTACTTCGACGAGCTGATCGCCCGCATCCGCGAGATCCGGGCGTCTGAGAAACGCTTCTACCAGAAGGTCCGCGACCTCTTTGCCCTCAGCAGCGACTACCAGGCTTGTCAAAAGGAAGCCGAGGCCTTCTTCCCCGCATGAAAAAGAAGCCGACCAACGCCACGATCAATGTCAAGGGCACCGAGATCACTGTCATCCGGCGGGACAACGAGGACTACATCTCGCTCACCGACATGCTCAAGGCCAAGGACGGCGATTTCTTTATCTCCGACTGGTTGCGCAACCGCAACACCGTCGAATTCCTCGGCATCTGGGAGACCGTCCACAACCCCAAGTTTAATTCCGGCGAATTCGCCATAATTAGAAGTCAAGCCGGGCTGAACAGCTACAAACTCAGCGTCAAGGAATGGGTTGAAAAGACCAACGCCATCGGTCTGCGGGCGACGGCTGGCCGTTACGGTGGCACCTACGCCCACCATGACATCGCCTTCGAGTTCGGGATGTGGATCAGTCCCGAATTCAAAATCTACCTCATCAAGGAATTCCAGCGGCTCAAGGAGGACGAAAACCGCCGCCTCTCCCTCGCCTGGAACCTCAACCGCACCCTCGCCAAGATCAACTACCGCCTCCACACCGACGCCATCCAGACCCACCTCATCCCGGCGGAGGTGACCGCGAAACAGGCCGCCGTCACCTACGCCAACGAGGCCGACCTCCTCAACGTCGCCCTCTTCGGCCGGACCGCCCGCGAATGGCGCGACGCCAACCCCGGCAAGGACGGCAACATGCGTGACCACGCCACACTGGAACAACTCCTCGTCCTTGCCAACATCGAGAACATGAACGCCGAGTTCATCCACATGGAGTTGCCGCAAGGCGACCGGCTCAAGCGCCTCAATGCGATTGCGATTCGCCAGATGCAGACGCTCACTGCGCGGACGGCGAAGCAGTTGGAAGGAGGCAGGGAATGAAAACCGGAAAGATTCAACCGCAGATTTCGCGGATGAACGCGGATAAAAGGGCTCCCGAAAAACACCCGCGCCAATCCGCGCCATTGCACCCCGATGCACAGGCGGCCGCGGTTCACCAGCTCTCCAGCGCGGGACCTGCCCGCCGACTCGTCCGCCGTAGCCTCCTGTCGGTCGGAGCCTCGGCGAAGACTGATGGCGAAGGAGGAAGCCCGCAGAGCGAAGGAGGGAACGGACGGGACATTGAAGGGAATTTTGGAGAAGATCGGGGGATGAGCGATTCGAACCTGCTCATTGAACCTTTGCCGAGCGGGTGGGGAAACCATCGGTTTGGCGACGTGTGCGACCGGGTGAAGGACTCGTACCAGCCACCCTGAACCGGCTGCTGAGGGACGATTACCGCGGCATCATCGTGACGATGATCCACAAGTTCCGCGACATGCCGGCCAATCTCAACACGCGGAAGAACATTTATGTGTTGATCGATGAGGCCCACCGGACCACCGGCGGCGATCTCGGCAATTTCCTGATGGCCGGCCTGCCGAACGCGACGTTCATCGGCTTCACCGGCACGCCGGTGGACAAGACCGCCTATGGCCGGGGGACGTTCAAGACCTTCGGCTGCGAGGATGACCAGGGTTATCTGCACAAGTATTCCATCGCCGACAGCATCGAGGACGGCACGACACTGGAATTGTTTTACCAGCTCGCCCCCAACGAAATGCTCGTCCCGCACGAGACGCTGGATGCGGAGTTCCTATCGCTGGCCGAAGCAGAAGGCGTGCTGGACAAGGCGGACAGGATTTGAACCGATGAAGGCGACCGATCAAAAACGGGAGTTCAAGGACCGCGTCCATCACTGGGCGGAGAAGCTGGATGTCGATGTAGCGTGGCTGGGCATCCGTCCTATGCGCAACAAGTGGGCCTCGTGTTCCACGAACGGCCACCTCAACTTCAACACCGACCTGCTCCCTCTGGACCGGGAGTTGTGGGACTACGTCATTGTCCATGAGTTGCTCCATTTCTTCGTCCCGAATCACGGCAAGCTTTGGAAAAGCCTGATGCGGGTGCATCTCGGGGATTACGAACGGATGGAAGCGAAGCTCAGGGAGGGCCGGCGGGTACTTAGGTAGGCAACGAGTTTTTCGTGGTTGAAGAAGGCTGGTTTCTCAAACTGAATTTTCATGGGGCAGAGAGTAAGCGTAAGAGTATGAGTAAGAGTATGAGTAAGCGTAAGACGACAGAGGTGGGGAATCGCCGCCGGGAACCGCATGAGCGCGGAAAATCGTGCTCTTGATCATACGCTTACTCTTACTCTCTCCAACTGCCCAACCCAGTTCTCAGCAACCCCTCCCCTCTGCTCCTCGTCGCCGCTTTCGACAGTGTGCCTACTCCACCGTAACGGATTTGGCGAGGTTGCGGGGTTTGTCAACGTCGCAGCCGCGGGCGACGGCGATGTGGTAGGCGAGGAGTTGCAACGGAACAATCCCCAGCAACGGAAACACGGTCTCGATGGTGGGCGGCAGGTAGATGACGTCGTCGGCGATCTTGCCGATCTGGTCGTCGCCTTCGGTGGCGATGGCGATGACGGGGCCTTTGCGGGCGCGGACGACTTCAAGGTTGCTGAGGACCTTCTCATACATGTTGTCGCGCGGGCAGAGGACGACGCTGGGGGAGTGTTCGTCGATGAGGGCGATGGGGCCGTGTTTCATTTCGGCGGCGGGATAGCCCTCGGCGTGGATGTAGGAGATTTCCTTGAGTTTGAGCGCGCCTTCAAGTGCGACGGGGAAACCTTGTTGCCGGCCGAGGAAATAGAAGTCGCGGGCGCCGGAGTATTTCAGGGCGATGGCCTTGATGGCGGCATCCTGGTTGAGAATGGAGGTGAGCTGGCCGGGGACGGCTTCGAGGGCGCGGATGAGTTCGAGTCCGTGGCTCGAGGAGAGCATCCGGATGCGGCCCATGAAGAGCGCGAACAGGATGAGGACGGTGACCTGGGAAGTGAAGGCCTTGGTGGAGGCGACGCCGATCTCAGGGCCGGCGTGCAGGTAGATGCCGCCGTCGGCTTCGCGGGCGATGGTGCTGCCGACGACGTTGCAGATGGCGAGGGCGCGATGGCCGCGTCGCCGGGCTTCGCGGAGGGCGGCGAGGGTATCGGCGGTTTCGCCGGACTGGGTGATGGCGAGGACGAGGGTGTGTTTGTCGAGGGGGGTGTTGCGGTAGCGGAATTCGCTGGCGTATTCGACCTCGACGGGGATGTGGGCAAGTTCCTCGATGAGGTATTCGCCGACGAGGCCGGCGTGCCAACTGGTGCCGCAGGCGGTGATGACCATGCGGTCGATGGCGCGGAGTTCGGCCATGGACATGTTGAGGCCGCCGAATTTGGCGGTGGCCTCGGTGTGATCGATGCGTCCGCGCAGGGCGTTTTCCACGGTGCGGGGTTGCTCGAAGATTTCCTTGAGCATGAAGTGCGGGAACTTGCCCCGGTCGGCGTCCTCGGCGCGGAAGTCGAGTTCGCTGATGTGGAAGGTGGCGGTGCCGGATTCGAGGTTGACGACCTTGAAATCGGAGGCGGTGACGATGGCGATGTTGAAGTCGTTGAGATAGACGACGCGCTGGGTGTGGGCGGCGAGGGCGCTGGTGTCGCTGGCGATGAAGTTTTCACCGTCGCCGACACCGATGACGAGCGGGGAGCCGCGCCGGGCGCCGACGATGAGGCCGGGATAATCGAGGCACAGGACGGCGATGCCGTAGGTGCCCTGGACCTGGCGCAGGGCCTCGATGATGGCGCGGACCAGCGGATGGGACCGGGTGTCGGCGGCGAGGCCTCGGGGCGGGGCGGGTTCGGAGCGGATTTTGTCGTAATGACTCCCGATCAGGTGGGAGAGGACTTCGCTGTCGGTGTCGGATTGGAAGGTGTGACCGGCTTCGAGGAGTTGTTGTTTGAGGCGTTCGTAGTTTTCGATGACGCCATTGTGGACCACGGAGATGCGGCCCTGCTGGTCGAGGTGGGGATGGGAATTGGTGTCGGAGGGCGGGCCGTGGGTGGCCCAGCGGGTGTGGCCGAGGCCGGCATGGCCGGTGACGGGCTCGCTTTGAAGGAGCCGGGCGAGGCCGTCGTCGATGCGGCCCTTACGTTTCCGTGTGACGAGGCCGGAGGTATCGAGGACGCTGACGCCCGCGCTGTCATAGCCGCGGTATTCGAGGCGGCGGAGTCCTTCGAGGAGGATGTGGGAGGCCTGTTGTTTGCCGACGTAGCCGATGATGCCGCACATGGGTGGGTTAGTGATGAGTGATGAGTGATGAGTGACGAGTGAGGAGTGAGGGGGGAGGAGTCATGAAAAATGAACCATGGAAGGAGACGGTGGGGTTGGGGTTGAGATTGGGTGGGGATTTCGATTTCGATTTCGATTGCGATGGGGGGAGGTTTGCGGT